>NZ_JACD01000045.1:0-14983 GCF_000517825.1 Prevotella sp. ICM33 | reverse complement strand
GTCTTAAAGGGCACCTTTTGCAAGCCAAAAGGGCGTCTTTTAGAAGCTAAAAGAGTATGTATTGGTTTTGAACAGCATAAAAATAGTTTACAAACTTCAACTAATTACTATTCATAAAACTAATTGCACGAATACTCATTGATAAGGAATATTCGTGCAATTAGCGTAATTCGTAGTCGAAAGCGGCTTATGGTAGTTTTCCTTCTTTCCCTCTTGAGCGTAAGATTGACCATACACCGAGGGCAATAAGAGGAATACTTAATATCTGTCCCATATCGATTGGCAAACCTGCCTCAAATGCTTCTTGTATCTCCTTCGTGTATTCTATAAAGAAACGGAAGGTGAAAATGAGCGTTAGACAGAGTCCGAAATAAAGTCCTGTACCCACTTTCTTAGGATATTTCCTATATACGAAGTAAATAAAAAGGAAGATAATTAAGTAGGCTATTGCCTCATAGAGCTGTCCCGGATGACGTGGTTTATTGTCTACATTATAGAAGATAAAAGCCCAAGGAACGTCTGTTACCTTACCAATAATCTCTGAATTCATCAGGTTTCCAAGGCGAATAAAGCAGGCTGTGATACCTGATACGATACCGAAGAAGTCAAGTACTACCCACGTATTCATCTTCGTCTTGCGAATATAAAGGAAGAGGGCAATCAGTAATCCAGCCACTCCACCATGCGATGCAAGTCCTTGATAACCCACATACTTCCATGAACCGTCAGCCATTTCACGGATAGGAATAAAGATAGTCATGATTCCTTTCCAAGAAGTGAGGAACTCCTCTGGCTCATAAAAGAGACAATGACCTAAGCGGGCACCAATCAGTACGCCAAAGAAGACATAAAGAAAGAGTGGATCAAACTGTGATGGAGGGAATTTATGACGCTTAAAAAGCCACTGCATCATAAAATATCCCAAGGCAAGACCTACTAACCAACACATTCCATACCAACGAATAGGAAGAGAACCAAGCTGGAAAATCACTTCACTTGGCTGCCATGCAATATAAAGTAGATTGTTCATAGTTATGCTATTAAAAGTGAAGATAGCACCAATAATTATCCCCTCTCTTAGCAGAGAGGGGTTAAATAGGGGCTATACATTAAATCTAAAGTGCATGATGTCACCGTCTTGTACAACGTATTCCTTACCTTCGATACCAAGTTTACCAGCCTCACGAATAGCTGCCTCAGAACCATATTTAATGTAATCGTCGTACTTAATGACCTCTGCACGAATAAAACCCTTCTCAAAGTCGGTATGGATAACACCCGCACACTGCGGTGCTTTCCAGCCCTTATGGAAGGTCCATGCCTTTACTTCCATCTCACCAGCGGTGATAAAGGTCTGAAGGTTGAGCAGATGATATGCTTTATTGATAAGTCGGCTCACACCACTTTCTTCCAAGCCAAGTTCGTCAAGGAACATTTTCTTATCCTCATAGCTCTCCAAAGAAGCGATATCCTCCTCTGTCTTAGCAGCGATGATCATTGCTTCAGCACCTTCCTCAGCTGCAATCTTCTCAATCATCTGACTGTATTCATTACCTGTCTTCGCACTTGATTCGTCTACATTGCAAACGTAAAGTACAGGTTTTGTTGTCAGGAGGAAGAGGTCGTGGGCTGCTTGCTGTTCTTCCTTGCTTTCAAACTCAACGCTACGAGCATTCTTACCCTGCTCTAACACTTCTCTATAAGCCTCCAAGACAGATACCATTACCTTAGCATCTTTATTGCCTGCAGCAGCAACCTTCTGCTGTTTAGCAAGCTGTGCCTCGATGGTTTCAAGGTCTTTGAGCTGCAACTCTGTATCGATAATCTCCTTATCTTCAATCGGGTTGACTGCCATACCACCCTCACGTACCACGTTATCGTCCTCGAAACAGCGGATTACATGAATGATAGCATCGCACTCGCGGATATTACCAAGGAACTTGTTACCCAATCCTTCACCCTTTGAAGCACCCTTAACGAGTCCTGCAATGTCGACAATCTCACAGGTAGCAGGTACGATTCGTCCCGGATGAACAATCTCAGCGAGCTTATTCAAACGCTCGTCTGGAACGGTAATTACGCCGAGGTTCGGCTCAATCGTACAGAAAGGGAAGTTAGCTGCTTGTGCTTTGGCACTGCTCAAGCAGTTGAAAAGTGTGGACTTACCTACGTTTGGCAGTCCTACTATACCACATTTTAATGCCATATCTTAAATAAACGTTTATTTCTTTTGTACAAAAATAAAGCTAACGAGCGCAAAGGAAGTTTCCTTTCTCTTTATCGTATGCTGCTTATTTTCTGCAAAATTACATAATTAATTCGATATAAGCGAGAAGAAGTGGAAATAAGGTGGAATACATATGAAGTCAATCTCAACTCTATCATACGATTATAGGGGCATAACGCTTATGTCACGTTATACCCCTATAAGTATAAGGAATAGTTTTATATCGTACGTTATAAGCCCTTATTCTTTATATATAAGAAAGGAACTTACCTCGGTTTTTGCTATTTTACCTCTGATGTAATCGGACTATTAATTCCCTTCATAGAAACAAGGAAGGCCTTAGCTGATCCGAACTTCAAACTCATATCAAGACGAACAGGGATATGGTTGCTGTCGTCTGTTACATAGAAATTAGCTATTTCACGCCACTTATCATCCTCATATTCATAATAGGTGAGACGCAAACAACGATACTTATGATTATTGTCAGCCTTGATATTCTCCTTACCACCGTAAACTATACGACCGGCATGGCGGCTATTTCCATCTACGATAGGGAACTTCACCACCTCACCTTTCTTCCAGTTCTCTGGATTAAAACTACGTGCACGCAAGAAGATACTCATCATATCGAAACAACAATCATCGTAGGTATTCTCCATCCATTGATGTTTTCCTTCGTTATTGATTCTGTGCTGGCGTAGCTTACATTTACCATTTGGATAAGTATAGAATATCTCATCTACCGTATATCGCTTTCCTTCCCTTGCTCCCTTACGGAAGTAGAGTGGCTCCATCTGCTTTGAATTATAAGTAAGTAACGTGTCACGTAATACAAAGTAATCGTCAAGTTTACCATTACCACGTGTCGTCAACGAAGCACGATAAGCCGGAATACCCTTATAAGTAGAGGAAACCGTGTACCAAGAAGCTGTACCTGCCTTTACCCAAATAAACTTCCAGTTATAATAAAGGTTGTAGGTAAGATACTCTCCACTGCTAAAAGCCGTGTTACGGAATGTACACTGTGCGGTGGCACTGACGGCAATCATCGCAAAGAGACAAACTATATAAATCTTCAACTTTTTCATATTCTCCGTTTTATCCGTTCAACTTTAATATTATTCTTTATTTCTCTTTTAAAAGAAAAAAGAATGTTTTAGTATGATAGGCTGTGGATTAGTGCAGAACTTTTCAGCCATTTTCTTGCCAGAATAGTTATCAAACTTAGAGGTTACTTTATTAACAAGTTATCCTCATTTCTATCGTTTGATATTCAGGTATTATACTGAGTTATCCACATTATCCACAATTGATGCAAAGATAATAAGTTTATATCTTTTTTGATATGAAAGTTGTGTAAAACTTCTATAAAACTGCATTAATAACCTTGTGGATATCCACATAGAAGCTTCTTCTTCTGTTCTTGTGTGGATATCCACAGAGTTATAAAATAGTTATCAACATAGTTTTCCACAGAGTTATCAACAGTTATTAGTTCAATATCTGTATAAGTATTGTTTAGTAAATGTTCCCTTATAAAGGAATCATTTGTGTTCTGCGATGTATTATAATAGTTCTAATCAGTCTATATGCCATCTTTAAGCGTTGTGCTGATGCTCCGCACATAGTGTGCTAAGGGTTAACACTAATGGTGTTATGTGTTAATTACGTTGCAGTATATTGGTAATTGTAAAACAACTTATGATTATTGAAGAGGCAAAATACCAAAAGTAAATAGAATATAGTTGATGTCTTTCATGGTTATAGTTCGTACTTTGGATAAAAAGAAATTCATAATTCAAAATTCACAATTCATAATTATGATTACTTATTTTGGGTGTTATGAAAGGAAAATCCTAAACATAACATTAGCAATAAGGAGTAATTATAATTATGAATTGTGAATTATGAATTCTCAATTAAGACTTACAAGTCATCAATTAATGCAGTACTCTTGGCGTAAGCTGTACTCTTAGCTTCGAAGAAGTCGGTCTTTACCATGTTGGCATTTGAATACTGACCAACCCACTTCATGTTCTCTGGTTCTTTTTGGTTGTCGTCATAGAGGAAACCGAAGCCAAGTCCAGACCAGCGAAGATTACCCAAATAACGGATATAATCAGACACCATCTGAGCGTTAAGACCCTGTACATCGTTGCCGATAACGTATTGTCCCCATGCTATCTCCTGACGTACACCCTCACGCATCATATCCTCATAAACCTTTATCTTCTCTGGAGTAAACATATCAGGCTCCTCTTTCTTCAGCTCAAGAATAATGCTACGGAACAACCATAGATGTGTATTCTCATCTCGGTTGATATAGCGAATCTCCTGTGCAGAACCCGACATCTTACCATTTCGGCTGAGATTATAGAAGAACATAAATCCGCTGTAGAAGTAAATACCTTCAAGGATGAAGTTAGCAATGAGTGTTTTCATCAAGCTGAACTTATCTCTTTTCTCATGGAACTCATTGTAACAGTCACCAATAAACTTATTACGGTTCAAGAGGTGCTCATCGGTCTTCCACTGATAAAGAATGTCGTTACGCTCTTCAGGACTACAGATAGTGTCGAGCATGTAGCTATAACTCTGACTATGGATACACTCTTGGAATGCCTGAATATGCAGACAGAGGTTTACCTCATTCGCAGTGATATACTCACTAAGGGTTGGGAGGTTATTGCTCTGAAGAGAATCAAGGAAGACAAGGAAGCTCAGAATCTTATCATAGGCTGTACGTTCAGCCTTTTCAAGACGTGGATAATCCTTAAAGTCTTGTGAAAGATTGATTTCTTCTGGAATCCAGAAGTTATTCATTGCCTGTCTGTACCAGTCACTTACCCATGAATACTTCATATTATTGAAGTCATTCAAATTAGTAGTATTGCCACCAATCATTCGTCTCAAGCGCAATTCTATATCGCCTGAAGGATTGAATAAGGTATTACGTTTTAATTGATTATCCATTATTTCTTATATATTAAATCCATTAATTGTTTAATTCAGAATTCAAAATTCAGAATTCATAATTATGATTAGTGATGTAAACTTTATATTAATTGGGTTATTTGTCCTATTTATAAGTTTACTAAACTCTGTTATTATTCTAATATTCCACAAAGAAAGTAATCATAATTATGAATTATGGATTATGAATTGTGAATTATGATGAGCAGCTCTCACACTCTTCCACCTCTAATGACTTACTACGCACATAGTAGATAGTCTTAACACCCTCTTTCCAAGCAAGTAGGTAAAGGTCGAGTATCTGACGCATTGTGAAGTCATTGGTGATATAGAGGTTCATACTCTGTGCCTGGTCGATATGACGCTGACGTACACCAGAAGCACGAACACTCCATTTTTGGTTGATAAGATAAGCACTCTTATACATCCAGTAGGTCTCATCTGAAAGCTCAGGAGCAACACGTGGAAGCATACTTCCCTTCTTCTCTTCTAAGAAGAAACGCTTCATGATTGGGTCTAAGCCGGCTGTTGTACCTGCAATAATACTTGTACTGCTGGTTGGAGCAACTGCAAGAAGATAAGCATTACGCATACCCTGCAAGGCAACTGTCTTACGAACATCCTGCCATTCAGCACTGTCATAACCACGCTTATCAAAGTAGATACCTGTTTGCCAGTCACTTCCCTCAAAGAATTGATAGCTTCCCTTCTCCTTAGCGAGGTTTGAGCTCGCAAGAATAGCTGCTCGGTTGATAGTCTCGAACACCTTATCCATAAACTCCAAATGCTCTTCACTCTCCCACTTGATGCGACGTTTAGCAAGAGCATGGTGATAACCACTAATACCCAAGCCAATAGAACGATAACGCTGGTTAGTAAGTTGTGCATAAGGAACAGGATAGAAGTTAAGGTTGATAACGTTGTCGAGTGCACGAACAACGGTTGCTACCTTTTCTTTCATCTTCTCCTCATCCTCCAATGGAAGTCTACCAAGTGACAAACTTGCCAAGTTACATACGACAAACTCACCTGGACGAGTAGTTGTAACAACAACGGTATCACCATCCTTTGTCTCTACTTCCTTAGATACTGTCTCAATAGGAGCCATGTTCTGAGCTATCTCTGTACAGAGATTAGAGCAGTAAATCATACCCTTATGAGCGTTAGGATTAGCTCTGTTCACCGTGTCACGGTTGAAGGTAAATGGTGTTCCAGTCTCAACAGCAGAACGAAGAACCAATCTAACAATATCCTTAATGCTAATAACACGACGTGAAAGACGCTGATCATTCACACAATCAAGGTACTTACGTTCCCACTCTTCGCCATAACAATCCTCAAGACAATAACCCTTGATACGCATAATTTCGTTAGGACAGAAGAGTGACCAGTTCTGATTCATGTCTTCCTCTGCCATCTTCCAGAATAAGTCTGGATAGCAAATTGCTGGGAAGATGTCGTGTGCCTTCATACGATCGTCACCGTTGTTGGTACGAAGTTGTAGGAATTCTGGTAGGTCTTTATGCCATACATCTAAGTAAACGGCTACAGCACCTTGGCGCATACCCAACTGATCAACAGCTACAGCAGTGTCATTAACGAGTCGCATCCAGCGGATTACACCACCTGCTACACCCTTGAAACCACGGATATTACCACCTGTTGCACGTACCTTACCGAAGTACATACCCATACCACCGCCAAACTTGCTCACCTGTGAGAAGTTGTCCAAGCTACGATAGATACCATCCAAACTGTCTGGTACGGTGTCAATGAAGCAACTTGAAAGCTGATGACTTGGCTTACGAGAGTTAGAGAGGGTAGGGGTTGCCATCGTTACTTCTAACTTACTGAGCAAGTCATAGATGCGACGTACCCACATAAGACGGTCTTCCTTCTCTGGCATAGCAAGATGAAGTGCAATTCCAAGGAACATTTCCTGTACACGCTCAATTACTTTACCAGAGTAATTCTTTATAACATAACGCTTTAGAAGTAGATCAAGACCTGAATAATTAAGGAGCTTATTGCGTTCAGGGTCAATGAAAGTAGCAGCCTCGTTGATTTCTTCTTCACTATAGTTCTGAAGAATATAATCACCATAAAGTCCTTCTTCGGTCATATATTTAACCTTACGATAGAAGGTCTTGAGTCCCAACTCTTCCTCCAAACGGGTGATTTTCTTTTCAGAACGATAAGAAAGAATACGTGCTGAAATCATCTCCCATGCTGGAGCCTCTGGTGTTGTCAATTCTACAGCAGCCTTGATAAGTGCATCAATTGAGTCTTTCTGTGACATACCAGGCTTAGTGAAACTTGAGAACTTCTCCTGAAGAGTCACCATACTATAAGAACGCTCGCGGTATTCTCGGGCTACACTGTGCAATACATCAGCCAACTCACGATCGTCAGCAGTCCACACAATGTAATTAATAGCTTGTCGCTGCTCATTACGCTGATAGCGGAAGAGAATATAATTCTTTGCTTCATCGTAATGACCATGTGCCATAAGACACTTCTCTACACGGTTCTGGATATCCTCCACAGTGCGCAGTTCAGGGTTCTCTTTGATGAACTGCTCTACTTCGCTTACCATTCCGGCTATCTCACTGTCTGAAATATCCTTTCCGGTGCTGATAAAACTCTTTTTAATGGCTATTGAAATCTTTTCGTTATTATAGACTTCTACTTCTCCATTACGTTTTGTTATATTCATTACTTCTTTTATAAAGTTTTCTATTTTGTACTACTTCAATTCGCTATTGAGACTTACTTATTTACATGTAAGTAACATATTATTAGTAACTTACGCCTTTTAGCGGGTTTTTGTATGGACAAAGTTAAGAAAAAAAACTGATATGATAGTTATCCAAAACGGAATATTTTGAGAACAAATTTACTTTTGATTGTTTTCCAAAATAGAAAAGAATTAAGTGTTCTTTTTGTTTAAAATTGAAATACTTTTAGCTGTTCAAAATCTCTATTTATTGCTTACAAAAAGCATTTATTTCGCTATATAAAATTATAGTTTATCTCTTTATCAAATAAAAATCGCCTTGCTCTTCTGCTTGATAAGCTTATTCGTCATCTGATGACTCATCCGTAAGCTTTGGAGCTTTGAACTTGACAACAATGTAGCCTTATTGTCTTTATGTTCAACAAGGATAAAAGCTAAATCCTCATAGTGTTTACGTAGTCTATCAGACACTATCTGATGGTAGGCTTTCCGGTATTTCTCCTGCTTCATAAAGGAATCTGAACGTGAGCAGAGGAAGACGATGCGGTTGTCTATCTTGAAATAATGTGAAGGATACATATCATCAACAGTCCATCCTCCATCCATAAACGCGTCATAATAAGCAGGATAGATAAGAAAAACGTCACTGTTGATATAGACCCCATTTGTAAAAATACCGCGATCTTCGTATCCATATCCACATTTAAGAATAAACGTACTATCCTTAGGATATTGCTTAATAAAACGATGAATACATCCCAAAAAGGCTGATTTCATCTCTGTAGTGTCAACAAGAACAAGACTATCTAATGGATTATTGTCTGTTAATTTTTGACAAGTCTTATTACAACAGGAGGATAGGAGGGTAAGGAGAAAGACGAATAAAAGAATAAATTGTTTCATACTCTTGCTTTTAAAAAAATCACCTTGTTTATTATTTGTAATCTAACTGTTATTTTATCTTACTACAATCCCTCTTCAATACGCTGAATAATCTCTTCTGGAAGAATATTATTCATACAAGCGAAGTCAGCCCGATGGCAGGGCTTGTTACCAAAGACAGAACAAGGACGGCAAGAGAGTGTATTGATTTGAACAGCATCTTCTTCCTTCTGTTGCCAACCCATAAATCCACAATAAGGATGGGTTGCACCCCATACACTTACCACGCGTGTACCAGTGAGAGAAGCAAGGTGCATGTTAGCACTATCCATTGAGACCATTGTGTCGAGATGACTCATAAGGATGAGTTCCTTTTCGAGTCCTTTAAGGACGTTAGCAACACAGAGACATTGCGGATATTGTGCTGCCCATTGGTTCAATACTTCTATTTCTTGTTTACCACCACCAAAGAGGAAGATACGCCAAGAAGGATGTTTCTCAGTAAGTTTTCGCACCACAAGTTCCATCTTTTCCTGTGGATACATCTTACCTGCATGGGCTGCAAATGGTGCTATACCTATCCATCGTTCCGATGGTTGCTTTACACCTATTATATTAGGGAGAAGCTGTAAGTCTCCACCTTCAGCAGGGAAGATACTCGTAAATTCAGGTTTAATAGGATAGCCTAATGCTTCGAGTACGTCAGCATAGTTTTGAAAAGAGGTAGGCTGCTGTATGAAAACCTTATTTTCTTCCCGACAGAGTAGCTTCTTTCCTTGCTTATGCTTATTGATATGTGCCACAGATTTACCATCGATAAGGAAACGTAAGCGGAGGAAACGGGTTCGAAGCACGTTATGGAAATCGGCTACAGCTGTAAATTGCTTTGCTACCAACCGACGGTAAAGTGCGTTTAATCCTCCAAAACCTTTATATTCTTCTTTCAAATCGGCAGCCATAAAGTCGACATTTGGTGCTAAATGCTGAAAGAATGGCTGTGCAAAAGGACGAGAAAGCACACTTATTCTCACCTCTGGATACTGCTTTGCAAGCGAATAAACGATGGGAACTGTCATAGCAATGTCGCCCATAGCAGAGAATCGGATGATAAGAATATGTGGGGTTTTCATAGGCTAACAGAAATGAATAAGCAGGATAAAGAATAGAGGAAAAAGGTTATTATTGATAAAGATAAGCAATAAGATATGCTTATTCAATAACTAATAAAGCACATTGATGTTTACTCTGAGCGAGTAATTACACCCCTCCCTATGCAGAGTGGGAGGGGTATCATTTTATTTCTTGTTGTAAAGAATCGGATTGGTAGCAGGGTCGTTGTACATTTTCATCTGACGATAAACCTTCATGTACTTACGGCCATGCTCAATGTCATCGAGCAATTGGTCGATGGCAAGACTGAGGTCCTTCTGTTGTTCGAGGAGGATATTCAGCTTAGACTTACATTTCTCAATGTGCTCAGCTGAAGCATCCTTGCGCTCAGTCTGCTCCTTCATGTGATAAATTTTCAATGCAAGGATAGACAAACGGTCAACTGCCCATGCTGGACTCTCGGTATTGATAGTTGCATCTGGGAGTGGAGTCACGTCAGAGTAGAGCTGACGGAAATACGAGTCAATCTGCTCAACAAGGTCTGTACGGTCCTGGTTAGAGCGGTCAATACGATGCTTGAGACTCATTCCTTCGTCTGGGTTGATATGTGGGTCGCGGATAAGGTCCTCGAAGTGCCACTGTACTGTGTCAATCCAGCATTTCAGATAGAGACGGTTTTCAATGGAATCTCTGTCGTAAGGGTTATTAATCGGCGTATCTACGTTGTCCGTAATATGATAATCACGGATTGCCTGATTGAAAATCTCGTTACAATGTTTTGTAAATGACATTCGGTTTTTATTTTTCTGTTTATTCTGCAAATATAAAGTAAATTCCTTAAAGGACAAAATAAAAACTCTTGTTTTTCATTGTTAATCGCTTAATCTCAAATCAGTCATGAGCGCCTAAACATATTTTATTTTCTTATTGAGTAGCTTGTCTGTCTTTACAATGTAGGAGTAGTGGCTATGTCAAGTCATAAAGACGGACAAGATTCGGTATGGAATATTCCTTCTAAGTGGATTTCATGCGCTTATAAGCTCCTCTGAATATACCACATATCTATACAATAAGTTTATATTTCGTTTACTGTCATTTTAACAGTTTGTATTAACTACTTGTAAATTAAGTGTTTATAAGTTTATAAAAGATGACAGGAGTGACAGGAAAATTATTTTTCCGCACTGACTATCTACGATTGAATTCCGTTTATTTTTTGAATCTTCAGGATTTTGAAGTGATAAGGTTTTCCACTTAAGCTTAGGTCTCTGACGGAATGTCACACAGAGGGACGGAGAGTACGGAGGGATATCAAAGCAAGCACTGGTAGTCACGGAGGCACCGTCGGTGCGTGGAGCGACGGAGATAGTTTGCCACTTCTTTTAGCAATTTATATACAAAGCGTTCATACTAAAAGAGTTATCAGAAATATGTACGCTACACCTCAGTCGCTCTTTGTGCCATCGGCACCTCTGTGACATTGCCTTTATCTCCGTCCTCTCCGTAGCTCTGTGTGCCTTATTATATAAGCGTTTTAGTTTATCACTCCATATTTCGGAAGAACCTTATTTATGTAAACCTCAATTCCCTATTTGTGGACGAGTTATAATTAACCTTTTAATCATCGTATGGAGGTTCAGCACATATGGTGCGGATGCTTAGCACGTATGGTGCGAACGCTTAACACCAATGGTGCGGATGCTTTATAAGCTTGCAAAAAGTAAACTATGCCTAAACTATAAAAGGCAATTAACAGTGCTTTACTATGTCGGATAGAATACGCATGATGAGTGATAACAAACAACATCATTGTATTTTCGTCTTAATAATAATAAGGTGTAGTAGTTTATAAGATCAGTTTAATTCCAAGTAGTGGCATAAATAAAGTTTTGAATAATCCGATATAATTGTTTGATTTATCGTACAATTAAGTGTAAAAACGCCCAAAAATATGCACAAAGCTATATGGTTTGTGCAATAGATAGTGTATTTTTAATAAAAAAACTTGCACACATGGAAAAAAAACAGTTCCTTTGCAACGCATTTTGAATTTGGAAATCAATATTAAACATTTTAAAACTTACAATTATGTCAGAAATTGAATCAAAAGTAAAGGCTATTATCGTAGAGAAGCTCGGCGTTGATGAGGCTGAGGTAAAACCAGAGGCAAGTTTCACAAACGACCTCGGTGCTGACTCTTTGGATACAGTAGAGCTCATCATGGAGTTCGAGAAGGAGTTCGGTATTTCTATTCCAGACGATAAGGCTGAGAAGATCTCTACAGTAGGCGACGCTATCTCTTACATCGAGGAGAACGCTAAGTAAGGTTTACTCAAGATAAAAGTACCAAGCAAAGCGTATGCCTTTGCTTGGCTTTTTTTTTAACTTTACTTTTTTAATTTATATTTCACGCATGGAATTAAAAAGAGTAGTTGTAACAGGTCTTGGCGCCGTTACTCCATTGGGTAACACTCCAGAGGAGACTTGGCAGAACATGCTGGCAGGTAAGAGTGGTGCTGCTCCTATTACACATTTCGATACAACCCAGTTCAAGACGAAGTTTGCTTGTGAGGTAAAAGACCTTAACATCAATGATTACATTGACCGTAAGGAGGCTCGTAAGCTCGACCGCTACACTCAGTTGGCTATGATTAGTGCTATTCAGGGTGTTAAGGACGCTAACTTCGACTTAGAGAAGGTTGACAAGAACCGCGTAGGTGTAATCTACGGTGTAGGTATTGGTGGTATTAAGACATTCGAAGATGAGGTGAGTTATTACGCACAGCATCCAGAGAATGGTCCTAAGTTCAATCCTTTCTTCATTCCGAAGATGATTGCAGATATCGCTTCTGGTCAGATTAGTATGCTGTATGGATTCCACGGTCCTAACTATACAACAACATCTGCTTGTGCTTCTTCAACTAACGCTTTGGCTTCAGCATTCAACCAGATTCGTCTTGGTAAGGCTGATATTATCGTTAGTGGTGGTGCTGAGGCTGCTATTTGCGCTTGTGGTGTAGGTGGTTTCAATGCTATGCATGCACTTTCTACACGCAATGATGATCCAGAGCACGCTTCACGTCCATTCTCTGCAAGCCGCGATGGCTTCGTAATGGGTGAGGGTGCTGGTTGTCTTATCCTTGAGGAGTTGGAGCATGCAAAGGCTCGTGGTGCTAAGATTTACGCAGAGATGGTTGGTGAAGGCGAGTCAGCTGACGCTCATCATATTACTGCTTCTCACCCAGAGGGTCTTGGTGCTAAGCTCGTTATGAAGGCAGCACTTGAGGATGCAGGTTTGAAGCCAGAGGATATCGACTATATCAACGTTCACGGTACATCAACTCCTGTAGGTGATATCTCAGAGGCAAAGGCTATCAAGGCTTTGTTTGGTGATGCTGCTTACAAGTTGAACATCTCTTCTACAAAGAGTATGACAGGTCACCTCCTCGGTGCAGCTGGTGCTGTAGAGGCTTTGGCTTGTGTCATGTCTGTGAAGGAAGATATCGTTCCTCCAACTATCAACCATGAGGAAGATGATAAGGATCCTGAATTGGATTACAACTTGAACTTTACGTTCAACAAGGCACAGAAACGTGAGGTACGTGCTGCACTGAGCAACACCTTCGGTTTCGGTGGTCACAATGCTTGTGTTGTATTCAAGAAGTATGCTGAATAATATAATTGATAGAATAAAGCTCCCTTTCCGTAAGGAGAAGGAGCTTTATTTGTCTTTGTACCAAATTATCGGCATTATTCCTCACGATATCAGTTATTATAAGACTGCACTCTTGCACAAGAGCGTAGCGCGTCGTAACGCAAAGGGTAAGCCAGTAAACAATGAACGCCTTGAGTTTCTTGGTGATGCTATTCTCGATGCCATTGTCGGTGACATCGTTTATGATCACTTCCCAGGCAAGCGTGAAGGTTTCCTGACAAACACTCGTTCAAAGATAGTACAACGCGATACGCTAAATCGCCTGGCAAAAGAGATGGGAATCGGACAGTTGATTCTCTCTAACGGGCAGACGTCTTCGCATAACAGTTATTTAGGGGGTAATGCTTTTGAGGCACTCGTAGGCGCTCTCTATCTTGATCATGGCTACAATGCTTGTATGAAGTTTATGAAGCAACAAGTCCTTGGGAAGCTTATCAATATTGATAAGGTTGCTTACAAGGAGGTGAACTTCAAGTCAAAACTCATCGAGTGGAGCCAGAAAAATAAGGTCAATATGGAGTTCAAGTTGATTGAAAACCAAAAGGATAAACAGGGTAGTCCTACTTTCCATTTCCAAGTGATTATGGAGGGTATTCCATGTGGAGAGGGACACGGTTATTCTAAGAAGGAAAGCCAGCAAGAGGCTTCCAAACTTACGCTCCAGCGTTTGCGTCGTGAGCCCCAGTTTATAGATGAGGTTTTTGCCGCCAAAGCCAACCGTACAAAGATGGAAGAAGAACCAGTGCTCAATGTTCCTGAGACTTCACAGGACATGAACTTCATTGAAGGTTCTGAACCAAAGGTTGAGAAACATGAGAATCCTTTCCAAACAGAGGTCTTTGATGAGAAATCATCGGCTGCTGATGAAGTGAAAGAAGAACTAACTGATTCCTCTGTTGAGGAAGAAAAGAAGGCTAACAATGAGGATTTTGACCTCTCTGATATTTCTCATTCTAAGTCTATTGACCGCGAAGCTATTATTGCAGCTGCTGAGGCAGAGGCTTTTGAAAATTAATAAATAGCGGTAAAAGAATTAATAAGACAGGCGTTTACAGCCGATGGTAAGTGATAATACCTATCACATTCATCATCTTCTGTAAACGCCTGTTGCTTTTTTGTTAGTATCTAATAAGGTACTATTTAAGGCTAATAAGCCTAATTATTTCTATTAGCCTAATATGCCTAATAAGGCTAATTGATCCAATTAGGCTAATAAGCCCAATAAGCTCAATACAGCTAATAGCCTATTACTTTGTCATAATTTTTCACATCTTGATTTTTAATACATGCTCTTTTGGCTTCTAAAAGACGCCCAATTGACTTGCAAAAGGTGCCC
>NZ_JACD01000044.1:0-5206 GCF_000517825.1 Prevotella sp. ICM33 | reverse complement strand
GTAGAAGGCAGATAGACATCGCACCTAATTACATTTATCATGTAGTTTATCCCCCTTTATAAAACCATCTAATTAGAGGTAATCATACCATGTATGCGGATGAATCTCATTCTATTAACAATCTACGTATTTAACGGAAGAACCTTTTTTTGAAGGGGTCACATACTTGGTTTATGATATGCAGAACAACCTTACCAGGCATGCGGACATAATCATAGGTAAGCTCATAAAGAGGTGTCACCATCAATATATTATATTTAGTGTAGCCTTGACGAAATGAAACTTTTTACCACAGACTACATACTCTGGTTTATCGCCGAGTTCTAAGGTGTCATTGGTCCCGCCTATGAAACGATTTGTATTCCTTAATATTATACTTCTTTTCTTGAAATTTAATGAGGTGTATTCAGGAAAACAATCAGAAAAACATGCAGGAGTAATGTAAGCTCGTCGTGTCACATAGTTAAAGAATAAAAAGCTATTTCCATCAGCGGCTGCATTATAAACAGCATAGACTCCAATTTTCTCCTTCCGTTTCTTCCCTTTTATATTGTTCATAAAGTCAATGGAGCTCCCATCTTCACAATGTATCTCAAGGAGTACATCGCTATGACCATCATGCGATAAAACAAGTCTATTCATACAGCATGTGTTATTTTCCACCTCTGTTATGATTAGACTATCCTGCTGGCTGTTATTCTTATAAGGCCCAGAATAACAGGATTGACTACAGGAAGTTAGTATATAGAACGCTAAAATCATAAGAACATTTTTCATAAGAAACAGCCTCTATTTTTTTTATTATTCATATCTATCTTATACACGTTTAAAGAACTTTGCATATTACAGTCATCGTTCTGCGCTTTGTATGCTCATCTTTATTGAATAGGGTTCTGCATAAAATTATCTGAGAGGTTTTATTATTCGGACAAGGTATTGGTTTTCTTATCCCATTTGAGAATTTCAACGACAGCCTCTCCATTCTTTTGAGGTAGAGAAATCGTATAAATACTTTTACCATCTATGTTATCTTCGGTTATACTTCCAAGGTCGTCATTACAGAATTCAATCTCCTTAACGGTAAAATCAAAAGCGTCTGTATGCTCTTCATCATGATTTAAGAAATAAGAAGTACAGGATGTTTTTTTGTAAAATATCATACTTGCAATAATCTTATCATCTCCATGACTTCTTAAATCTTGGATTTTCATATTATAGAAAGAAATCATCTGAGACTTAAGTTCTCCTATCGAATCAGAACAATTAGATACTAAGATGTCATAATAATATTGTCCATTAATAAGGGTTGTCCGTCGCTTTATCTCAGTAAATTCAGTCCGCCTACTACAGTTCTCTGAAAATACCAAGAATAAGCAAAGAATAAGTACTTTCAGAATATTCTGATCTTTTATATGTATCATATCTTCAAAGCTGTTTAGTAAAAAGTGGAAATTATTTTCTTTTTCATACCTTAATATTTGTCTATGCTATGAAGTTCTGCTTGCAAGATATACTTGATACGAATCAGAATATTCAATGCAACAATCCTTCAGATTATATAGAACAGTGACATTATATATACGCCATCCTCATAACGACAAAGAATAGCATAATATTAAGTTCCTCTTTAGGGAGTTGTGATTAAGACCCAATAGGAACAGTTAATGACATCTAATCCTACTCTTGTGAATATACCCAACTTTACCATTGTCTGTCTTTACTTTCCACCAATCTCCACGTTTCTCAATGACATCAACAAAGCTGCCTGATTTAGCCTGAGTTATAATCTTAGCTTTAGAACTTCCAGACATTCGTACATTGGTATAACCATCAGGATCTTCAATATAATAATCTGCGAAATCATCTGTTGTAGAGCTTAACAATAGTACAGACTTTGCAACATCACGCAAAGCAGTACTCCCATAATAATTATTTTTCTCCATACGCTGTATAAGCTCTTTGTCAACTAACATGAAATTAGAAAGATGCTGATATACTTTTTTATCCATCACCTTGAGGATATTGTCTTGATGTGTCTCATCGTACTTGTTCAAGCAATCCAACAGACATACCAGACATTCATCTTTCACTTTCTGCCTCACATTGATTTGCTTATAATGCTTATAATAGGCATAAACAAGATTCTCGAAAGTTTCCATACGGTCTTTGCTTGTTTCTGCATACTTGTAAAACATGGTAATCAGTTTCTTCCTATATTCCCTTGATGGATTGTTATAGAATAGGACGTTCGTAACATCATTGACAATATAACTGTTTTGACAAGCGTATTCTATGGCACGCTGGATAAGCAGGTCATTATTTTCATAATCCAAGTCAAAGACAACATCTATTGCATTATCCTTATGTTTATAGAAATAAGACAAGGAAGAAGGATTGTCATTAAAAAGTAATTTATTATATGCCAGGAACATATCCGCTATACCATTTTCCTTTGTATAAAGAACTTTACGAGCCTCATCCATAGTTGGCTCATGGTCTAATGCTGGCTGATAAAACAGACTTTCGTTGCCCGTATAGATAAACCTGCCAATCTCATTGACAGAATATATAATATCCTCATTTATATCTAAACTGTACACTTGTGCAGACGGATGAAGTCGTATTCCAAAAAACTGTAGACACTTTTCTTTGAACATTTCATAGCTTGGTGCCTTATAACCATGTGATTTTGCATACTCTTCCAATATGAGAGACTGCATACTGTCTTCTTTCTTCATGAAGATGGCATTTACATGTTCATTTCCAGTCTTTATTTGTCTGGAAACAGAAGGTTGACTCTTACAATTTAATGTTATCAAGCAGAGCAAACTGAATGATATTATTCTTATATTTTGTTTCATCTTTTAGCTTTAACTACAACTTTACGTTTTGAATACGTTGCCATTTCTTAAAAGCCTAAAAAATTTAGTTCGTCAGTATCAACATCCCTACAATTATCATAAAAGACTTCTTCTTTGGTAGAAGTTGAGCCAATACGTTTCTTAAAAACATAGATGTTAGTATGTTTTAATTTATATTCGTCTTTTCCTACGTTTAAGGATAAATCAAAACGATTATTATATTTGCTGATATGGATATGTAGTACGCCTTTCTCCTTACGATGTTTTTGATTGAAAGCTTCACGAAAAACGTTGATTACTTCTTCTTCATCAAAATAAAACTCTCCAGTATATTTATAATGATCTACGAGCCATATAAAACCAATATGGAATGGGCGAGTTTTCATTGTAAGTGGTGACTTATCCCCATCATAAAGGAAGTCGGTATTTGTGAATTCATAACTTGTATATGCTGAGTCTAACTCGGTTTTATTATTTTCAAAGTCAATCTTTATTGTATAGTTGAAACGTTCTTTATATACATCCCATAAGTCAAAGGGGATACCCACTTCTTCTAAATTCTCCTTGACTCCATCATAATCACCTAAAGCTGCAGCGCAATATTTCTGCATTGTAGAAAAACATTCGTATGCTTCTTTGTTGAAATCCTTAAAGTCTACATGTGTCTCTGTAGCTTTTAGATTGTCACAAATAAGGGTCTGCTTTCCAGCACCAGCAACGGTCAGCCACATCTTTCCTCCTGGCAATAAGGTAAGAACGATGGTATTATATTCCTCTGAAGTCTTATCTACAGGATAATAGAAACCTTTCTGAAAGAGATGAAGCATAGAGTCTTGTACTTCTGCAGGAATCTCTATATCAGCCTTGTAGTATTTCTGTTCAGTTATAGAGAGCCATAAGACTCTGATTCTTTTAGGAAGTTCATATACACTTCCTGGGGCATCAAAGTCTTCTGCACTCAGTGGATCACCTATACCTCTTGCGAAACGAGTTTCCATCACAGGATATCCCACATTCTTATCCCCATAGATAAACACTGCATATCCAGTTTCTACAGGATAATTACGAGGTGCTGCTACTGTTGGTGTCCAGTGGAATTTTGTATTGTTTCCCTTAAACATATTGTTTATTTTGTTACATGAAACTAAAGTCAATGCGTTAAGCATAAGACCAATAATGATAACAATTCTGCCTTTTAAATAATTATTGTTTTGCAATATCAACTCGCTCATTACTCTTAATATTTAATTTTTAATTGAGCTATCAGCAGTTCTTTCCTAAACCATGGTTTACTGTATACTATGTTAAATCGTAGTATACAAATACAAATGTAGTTATTTGTTTTTATATTATAGCTATCTACTATTTTTTTCTATGTATAAACTTACATTAGGTGGTTTAACCCAGACAGGTCATTATCCTTAAATAGTTTTTTCATTGTCACGGTAGAGATTCTATTAAACAAGGATATCCATTCCCCTTTTTAAAGGAATCGTTGTCCTCTTGACTTGCTATATATTTCATAATTTGCATTTCTCACAGGGTTCCAATAGGCAAAGACATATTTAGACTTTCCAAATAGCGTATGATGATACATTTTCTTAAGATTTAGACTTTTAACAAAGAATGAAAATATCCATTCATATTTTCCTGGTTCATAGAAATGGGGTAGATGGGAGGGCATACTGATTCTGATTTTCTTATCATTAAAACAGAAGGCCATTTCTCCAATTATTCCTCTGCTTATATCCACAGCCTCAATATAATACAGATTATCCATGGTGTTTGTATATATTAACTTTCCTCCCGAATAATACTTAAATAGATTATCGTCAGTTACCTCAATGCTTTTCTTTCGAATGGTTACAATGATTAAAAAAAGGAAGATACCCCCTGTCACCAATCCTGTGATACTAATAAAACGTAATGTTGATTCTATTCCATATGCAGGAGCAAAGAAAACTTCGTAAATGATTCCACTACAAATCATTGCAAGAAACATAAAGCCTACTATGGACCATATGTTCAAGGGGGTGGCATAGAAATTAAAGATCTGTTTCTTCATACTGTAATGAAACATAATATTTTATATAATTCATTTCCATAGGTATTTCCTATTTTCTTCTCTTTTGTTAGGCGGAAGCACATTTGCCAAGAATTGAATAAGTGTATAAATAATTTTCGGAAGCATAATTATTCCTCTTCAAACAATCTTTCGAACTCGTCTTCGGGTAGGAGATAACGCAAGTAATACTCTGCAAACTTATAGTTAACAGAGTCTGGCGTGTTACGCATACGTTGAACAGCCTTGGGTGGGAGATAACTATCAACAAAGTCTCCACCTG
>NZ_JACD01000043.1:0-21329 GCF_000517825.1 Prevotella sp. ICM33 | reverse complement strand
GATGTTAGGAAACAATACCATAGTAATAAGAATTATACATATTGTGGTCTAATGACCGATTGGCTTCATATTACTGAAGACTCAAAAGAGTAGGGCACACTATAAACAGAAGTTATGATATGCCCTAAAATATTCAAAGCTTATGCGGGAAACACATTAATTGTTTACATAAGTAATAACATACTTATAGCGCGAAGTACCATAATAAAGCACCTCTATAGGACGCCCCTTTGCATCTAACTTATAGGTAATATTCTCAGGAGGAAGAGCTTCTTTATAAAAATAAACTGTCATCCTACTAACCAAATAATCTGAACGAAGACCAAACTGATCTGGCCAAAAGTGAGCACAATGTTCAAAGAGATAAGACGTAATGATATACAAATTCAAGTCTGGAAAAGACTTATTTGGAATGGTAGAGTAACTACTTGTCATGTACAATTGGATAGCAGGCCTCTCATGCTCTTTAAATCGTACTTCCGACAGATTACCATTCGTCCAAGTAAAATTCATTAACTTTCTACGATTATGATTATAATAAGAAGTCAGACGCCCATCCTTATCATAAACAAACTGATCATAAAGAACTGTATGGGGCGTTCTAATTCTATCTGGCTCGTAAGTAATAAATGACTCATAGAAAAACTTAGCTGCTCGTCCCTGACCATCCAAAGAGAGAGTAGCCTTCCACTCAGGAATAAGCGTTTCTTTTGATTCGTGACCCTCTTGCTGAAGCACATACTCAGACTGAGAATAAGTACCCTTACCAATCATTGCTGGTTGTGTAAAATACTTTGGTACGGTACTGGAAATACCAACAAGGCGCATCTGATTATCATAACTGAAAATCTCCGTCTTAATAGGTTCTTCATCCGGTCCATAGTATGTCTCTATTTTTGAGATATAATCAAGTACCTTCTTTTTAGGAACAACAGGTTTCAAATTATTCTTATCACCTGGACGACTGTTGTCAACATTAACAATATTATCCTTCTCCCCTTCCTTCACCTCCGAATCATCCTTAGAGCAAGCGGTAAAGGCGAGCGCACCAACAAGTAATAGGGCTAAATACTTCATATGAGTTTTGTTTTAAATGATCATGTCGCAAAGTTAAGAATTAATCATAACATCCAATAACAAAAAAAGTTATACTCTGTTTCAAAAAGAAAAGCATTAGAAAAAAGTATACATGTAGCTTAACCCTGAAACTCTAAGTTTACTTATAACCTACAAAATTAAAAATTTGACATAAAACTTAGGGCGCATCATAACCAAAAAGTATGATGCGCCCTAATACGATAATCGGAGAACTACTAAATGTTTGCGTAGGTGATAATATATTTTGTCAAACGAGATATACCAGTATCTACTATTGTCTCAGAAACTCTACCTTTAGAATCCAACTTATGTGAAAAGGTTCTATACACTCTTTCTTTTAAAAGAATCCTACTTAGCATGTGTGCAGAACGGAATCCAACAACATCTGACCAAAGAGACCACCAGCGACCATCCGTGTGATAATCTGCAAAGAATAAGTTGAGATCAGGGTAGCTCCTATTTGGAATGTTCGTATAAATATAGTTTTCGTCAATCCCAGAAGGCTTCGGATTAATTTTCGATACCCCCCCCTTAGTATGGTAAAGTATCGACTCAATATTGCCATTCTTCCATACCAAAGGGATAATACTTGGAAAACCTTGCTGAGCGAATGATGTGCAATGCCCTAAGCTATCATGTTTAAAGAAAGCGTCAATATATTTAAAGTATTCCCTGTTAGATGAATGAAGATACGATCCATAAATATAGGTATTTACCTGTAAAGCCTTTCCCTGCTTGTCTAATATAATAAAAAAGTCTTCGGGATAACGACGCTTACCATTATAAGTAGATTCCAATTTATGAAACTCTATCTGATTCTCAGAGTATGACATCTTACAATTACTCTTATGACCATCGTCAAACTCATTATAATAATACGTACAGCCTACAAGCCGTTTCTGTTTATCATACGTAAAAGTATACTCACCTGCTTTTTCATAATCTTTTACATTATTACCCAATGGTTTATAGAAAAATTCTATTTTAGCAATATAATCTTTCTTCTTCTCGGATAGGGTAGGGCTCAGACCCTCCTCATTATCTTTTGAACAAGCCGTAAGGGCAAGTAAACCTAATAGCAAAATTGCTAAATGCTTCATAAAGAATTAGTTTTTAATTATTATGTCCACAAAGTTAAGGAATAAACAATAAACTCACGAATAAAAAAGCTATTATAACATTTCAAAAAAGGTAAGACTGTAAAACATGAGTTTACCACTGCACTAAATCTTTATATAATAAACCACAAACTAATCAAATATATCGTGCGAAGGCTCCGCACATATGGTGCGAAGGCTTAGCACGACATGTGCGGAGGACCTATAACATTACAAGAATAGGAAAAACCTCAGTCGGTATGTGATGAATAGTGCGACATATAGGGAGGGAAAACTGAATGTAAAGCATTCGTGAGTGTCGACAAAATAGGAACATATTTGGCACATATAGATTAAATAGGTGGAACGAACAGTCGAAAGTTCTGCTATAAATCAAAAATACGATGCTTGGCGAGCATAAAGCGACAAAAAGGGAATATATTTTACTGACATAATAAATCGACATAATAAACTGAATATCAATGGAAAAGAAATATTGATAAAAGTAAAGTGCGACAAAAAAGTGACAAGTTTTTGTACTTTTCGAACGTAAAAGAGAAAGGAAATCACCATAACTTTATTAATATCAATGCTTTATCGCATAAATAGAGTAGGGGAGTATCGAAAATAGCTTCCCTATTTGTCTCCGCTATCTTTAAGCGATAAAACAGCATTTTGCGAATGATTAAGAACGAAAAAAGGCTTAGGTGCGACAAAAAAGGAGGAAAAACTCTCATGTCAAAACCTATAAAAAGTATGTCGACAAAGTCATGAAAAGAAGAAAACTCAATGAGAATAACCTTCCTAAAATGTGAACATAAAAACCGAAAAGTTTGAACAATGAAAAGAAGAAATAATCCTTCTAAATTCGATACGAATACCGACAAGCTGATGAAAAAGAAAAACATACAAACGTCCTTACGTATCTCTGCCCTTTAATCATTGAACACGAGGAAGTAAAGAATAGCCTATAAGAAAATTAAAAAGCGATAATATACTGATAAACAAATATATAAAAACATATTTGAAGATAATAAGAATCCTGTGTAACCGCCTAAAAAACAACCGAATAAAGCAAAGATCAACGGTAATAAAAATAAGAAAACGAAACAAAACATACTACCAAACCGACATGAATCTCACCAAAATTTCCTACCCGAAACCACCGACTAAAAACCCACAAAACCATGAAACGGAAATGAAAACCCGACTCAAAACGTTCGTCCTACAAGCCTACAGCAAAACAGAAAACGCCTGCACCGCTCCTAAAACGTATGTGCGACAAAAAGGGAGGTTGCGCCCAAAACCTTTGTTTAAAGTCTTCTTCCCCCAGCGAAAAATATATATTTTCTCAAAACAAAACACCTCTTCTTAACTTAGAATATCGTTATATAATCTTTATTAGATATTAGTAGAGGCCCTTAAAGCCATTGAACCTTAAATAGTTACACGATTATTCGACGACAAATTAGTAACTTAGCGGCGACAGATTAGTAAGTAGGTTGCGACAAATTAGTAAGGATGGTGCGACACTTTAGTAGCTATTGGGGTGGGGTAGTCGACAAGTTAGGAGGTTAGGTGCGACGAATAGGGAAAGAATAAGGCTTCGTTATGAAAAATATAAACAAATTCTCCCTTTTTGTAACGAATCTTCCTTTCTTTCACTTCTTTTCCTTTGCTTCTTCCATAAATAAACTTGTGATTTTCTGAACTTTGTATCCTTTGTTTTATCTTATAAACTATTGTATTTTTGATAGTTACGAATTCTTCTCTAAACGTTCGAGACAAAAAGGGAAGATATTACCCAATCTTCTGTTTACTATTTCTCGACAAATTAGTAAGTTCGTAAAAATACTTTACATAAAAGACCCTCTAAACCAGACAGAATGAACGGAAGACATAATGGACAGAGTATGTAAAAGACAAAGTAACAGGGGAACAGAAGACGTAATGACATAAGGGACAGAAGCCAAGATGACAGACAGAATGATGCAGAATCCATAATGACATAATGGACAGAATCCAAAATGACAGACAGAATGAACAGAAGCCATAATGACATAGGGGACAGAAGTTATAATGACAGACAGAATGATGCAGAAGCCATAATGACATAATGGACAGAAGTCATAATGACATAAGTAATAAAAGACATAGAAGTGCCCCTCCCCCTATCCCCTTCCCCGAGGGAGGGGAGTGAACACCGAGATACCCTTTGGGCTGTGGCAAGAAATAGTAAACGGAAACTAACAAATCCTCTTTGTCTTAAAAGCCTTCTTAAGCTTATGAGGCTTATTAGCACCATTCTACCAATATAATATCCCGAGCTTTGTTTTTTTGTCATTCTGTCTTTTCCCCTTTCCCCTGTCTTTTATTACTTCTGTCCCTTCTGTCCTTCTGTCTTCTGTTCCCTTGTCTTTGTATTACTTTGTTTTTTCTGTCTTTATTTGTCATTCTGTCTGAAAATGATTACCTTTGCAGTGAGTATGTATAACACTGTTTTGTACGAAATGAGGAGAGAGCTATAACCAACAATGACTGCGGTGGATGGTAATAGAATAAGACTCTTGAAATCAATGACAAAACACATAGAAATACTTAGTTATATTGCTCATAACTATTGCCGAGATTTCGGATATAACGCTGAAAGACTTGGTTGCATTATCTGGAATAAGTTAGAATTATTAATGGCGAGGAAGAAAACATATAACTTTATAGACCTATTTGCTGGGTGTGGAGGACTGAGTGAAGGGTTTTATAGGCAAGGTTTCAAAGCGGTTGCTCACGTTGAGATAAATCATTATGCTTGCGAAACTTTGAAGGAACGTATGAAGTTTTATGGTTATCAAAATTATGATAAGGAAGTTATCGAAAAAGATATTACTTCTCCCGATATTCTCAATACGATAGATGATGCTGTGGCTGGTCGTCAGGTTGATATTATTATAGGTGGACCTCCATGTCAGGCTTATTCGACAGCAGGCAGAGTTAGAGATAAAAAAGGGATGGAAAAAGACCCGCGTAATTTTCTGTTTGAAAGTTATGTAAGGGTCTTGGAACATTATATGCCTAAGATTTTCGTTTTTGAAAATGTTACAGGCTTACTGTCTGCAAAAGTTAATGGAAAAGCTATTTTCCCTCAGATTATAGAGGCTTTAGGAAAGCATTATAACGTCGTTAGTGATACTGATAAAATACTCTTCAATTCTGTGTGCTACGGTGTACCACAAATGCGAAAGAGAATCATTTTAATTGGTGTCAGAAAAGATCTAAACTCTTGTGAGGCTACAGATGTCTATGATAGTATTCAAAAGACACACTTTTCTCCAGAAACTCCAATTGAGGATAGGGGTAAGCTTAAAAGTTATGTTGATGTAAGAGCTGCTTTGGGTGATTTACCCTTTGTCTTACCAGGGCAGGATGCTTCTACACCAAACTTTGAATACCCATGTAATAATGATTTTTTAAAGTCTATAGGCAAGAGGGGTGTTTATCCATTAATGGATCATATATGCCGTAAACATAATGAAACAGATAGGGAAAGATTCCGTGTTATGATTGATAATCATTGGAGTTTTGGAGAAATGAGAAGAAGACGTCCAGATTTAGAGCATAAGAACGCAAGAGTGTTTGATAATAGTTATGTTGTTCAATGGTGGGATTTGCCAAGTAAAACAATATTAGCCCATATTCATAAGGACGGTTTTCAGTTTATACATCCAGACTCAAAACAAGCACGTAGTTTTACAGTTCGTGAAGCAGCAAGAATACAATCATTTCCAGATGATTTTGTGTTTATGGGCTCTCGTGGAGAGAAATACAAACAAATAGGCAATGCTGTTCCTTGTTTATTTGCTGAAGCATTAGCAAAAGGAATAAAGCAGATTCTCAATGGCATTTAGTATATGTTCTTTAAAGATATAAATAGTATTAAGACAAAAGCAGATAAAAGTTTTCAGCTAGAACTTGTTTCTATCTATTGCAAAATAGTTAGACAATTAACTTGTAAACTTGCTATTCCTTTTACGTTAGAATCTAAAATTTCTAAAAAGATAATTAATGAGCTTCTTGATATTGGGATTATCTCATCTAAGTTACAGATACCTGATTTAGAAAAACAATTGGGTGTTTTGTATAATGAGTTTATATCTTCTATTGCAGTATACGTGGAGAACAAACGTGCTTTTGGGAATACATTAGATAAGCTTTATAACAAGAAAAGAGAAAAACTACAAAAGAAAGAATCTGCGGCAATTAAACCAACCGTTGCGGATTTTTTTGCTGGAGCTGGAGGTTTAAGTTTAGGATTTACACATGCTGGCTTTAAGATTTCCTTTGCAAATGATTTTGAAGGGGTATGCATAAATACTTACCGTTATAATCATCCTGAAATACCAGAACAAAACATCTTACAAGCGGATATTCGAGATATTGTCAATCACATAGATAAATATATAACAGAAGATATTGATGTGGTGATGGGTGGTCCCCCTTGTCAGGGCTTTAGCAGTGCTAATCAGCAACGAATAATAGACGACCCACGTAATGAATTATACAAGTATTTCTTGAAAGCTGTAGAGAAGCTTGCTCCTAAATTTGTTGTTATGGAAAACGTGAGGGGTATGCTTTCTGTTGCAGAGCAAGTTGTAGAAGATTATAATTCTATTAGAGCGGAGAAAAATGGAATAGAATATTCATATAGCGTTGGTTATGAGTTATTTAATGCAGTGGATTTTTCTGTTGCTCAAAATAGAGAACGTGTTATATATATAGCAATTAGAAATGATGTTTGTGAGGAAAAAGAAATTACTCCGCAAACTGTTTTCGATTCTATTAAAGAAGCATGTAAAGGAAATTGTACTTACACTTTATCGGATGCGTTGGCTTATATTAAGCCTTTGGAAGCTCCACGTGTACGTAATACTAATGAAATAGATAGTGAAACAACAGGTAAGAAAGTAGATGTAAATAGCTTTTCTGGACATGACAACGATTATTTATCATTGATAAATGATAAGAGGACAATACCTTTAACTTATAATCATAAAGCCCGATATGTAAATGATATAAATTATGATATATATCGTTTGTTAAACCCTGGAGAGGATGCATCAAATGAAAAGATTGCGGATATTATGCCGTATAAGAATCGATTACATTGTTTCAAAGATAAATATTACAAACTTATTCCTGATAGACCATCAAGGACAATAACAGCTCATCTTAGAATGGATTGCCACTCGCATATCCATCCTTACCAAATTAGGGCTATAACACCACGTGAAGCAGCTCGTTGTCAGTCTTTTCCCGATGATTATTTCTTCCTCGGAGCATATCTTAAAACCTATATGGAGATTGGAAATGCTGTTCCTGTCTTAATGGCAAAACAAATCGCAAAAATCATAAAGCAATATATATGATACACTCAATGTTCTTTTATAAGCAGTTGACTAAGGCTGAGGTTGGTCAAACTGGCACACATGAAATCTACATACGCCTCTCAAACGGTTTTGACTATGAAACATTCTTTGGGGATACCCCACAAGTAAATGAGAATGGAACTATAACTATTTATTTTGAGGCGATTAATACTTCAAAAGGACTTAACGAAACAATAAATGTCCCTATAAGGTTTGTTTATTACAGTAATTCTAATAAAGAGAAGCGAATTCCAAGTTTAGGCGAATTATTTAAAGAAAACAATGTTGAAGTTGATGATATTGTGTGCCTTGAAAGTCGTAGGGTTGATGATAAATACTCTTTTTATATAAGATTCTTTAAGAAAGGAACTATTCGTATAGAACCTTCTTCTTTTTCTTTTACCACTGTAGGTGATGAAAATAAGGAAAACATTATATCAACGAACAAATCAATTACACCTCTCCAGCAAATTTTCTATGGTGCACCTGGCACAGGTAAGTCATGCGGTGTAAAGAAAGCTTTGGCAGGGAATAATGTTCCTAATGAAAATATTTTCCGTACTACATTCCATCCCGATAGTGATTACTCTACCTTTGTAGGTGCCTATAAGCCTACGATGGAGGTCGTTTCACATTATGAAAGTAGTACGGGAGCGCAGATAGAAGAAAAGCGCATTGCTTATAACTTTATTCCGCAAGCCTTTCTAAATGCCTATGTGCGTGCTTATCAAACAGATGAGAATGTTTATCTTGTTATTGAGGAGATAAACAGAGGTAATTGTGCCCAGATATTTGGCGACTTATTTCAGCTCTTGGATAGAGGTGATGATGGGAAGTCGGATTATAGTATTAAGGCAGACACAGATATAAGAACTTACTTAGAAACGGCGTTGGGAAGTAAGAGCGAAGGTATCAAGAATGGTGAACTCTGCTTACCTTCAAACCTTTATATTCTTGCCACCATGAACACCAGCGACCAGAGTCTGTTCCCTATCGACAGTGCATTCAAGCGCAGATGGGAGTGGGAGTATGTGCCTATTCGCAATGAAGGAAAAGGCTGGGTTATAGCAGCTGATAGTAAGGAATGGGACTGGTGGGAGTTCTTGGAAGCTGTGAACGAGAAGATTGCCAGTGTAACTGACAGCGAAGACAAGAAACTCGGTTATTTCTTTGTCAAGCCAGCCGATGGGCACACGATTACGGCAAAGACCTTTGTGGGTAAGGTGTTGTTCTATCTTTGGAACGATGTATTTAAGGATTATGGCTTCAGCGATGATGAGTTTCAGACGGAAGATGGTAAGGAGATGAAGTACCCGATGTTCTATGAAACCGAAGGTGGCAAGGATGTTAATGAGCGTCTTATCGCACGGTTCTTAAGCAATTTGAAGCTAAAGACGGTTGATGCTGCGGACGTTATAGAAGAGGAAATAACAGCAGAGGACGACGAGGCGTGAGAGTCATCATAGAAGGATATTGCTATCGAGCCAGTGCAGTGCGTGATGTGTTGCGCGAACTAAGTTCATTGGAGAATGTTGGGGGCGAGATAAGTGTGGGTTATGTAGGCTACTATTATCATCCGCAGCTAAGAGATTGTGTCTTTATTCTTCCTAAGGTATTAGTGAATGAGGAGAATAAAGTATTCTCCCGATTAGATCCGCACGACATCATCGACCTTGATCACTGCACGGAACTATCATCAGAAGAACGTAGTTTTATCTATGAGTTTGCCGTGTGGATATATCGTGCTATAGAGGTGTTCAATAAGAGTAATCCCAACAGTGGCATTGTTTTACACAGGAAGATAGCCGAGATGGGTAAGGGCAAGCGAGTATTGAGTAATACTTTCCTTGATATACTACTCTCACTCTTGCGGTTTAACAAGGAACATCATAGTTTCTTTACAACCATACTACGCAATCTTCATTCAGGCTATAATAAGATTAATTGGACACGTACTATCTCTCGTTCTACGGCATGGGTGCAAGATGATGTCCCTGTTTATCTTAACCCTGTGAACAAGAAGCGACAAATAAATACTGATGAGGAGTTGATTATAATTTATTTCTCAATCCTTAATCATATCAGCGAAACATACGGCTTCCCTGTGGATATCACGCTCGGTTTTGAACTGATAAAAGGACGAAAGTTTGAACATTATTTGAAGGGTTATGGTAAGCGTCGATTGCAACAGATAAAGTATCGTTACTTCTCAGATATACAGCTGCGTCTGTGGGAGATGTGCTATGCTTTCTTTGATAAGGCACATCAGATTCATATCGTAACAGAACAGCGGGAATACCTGTTGGTAAAGAACTTCAACATTGTCTTTGAAGCCATTATCGATGAGCTGATAGGCGATAAGGAGCCGCCACGAGGACTGAAAGATCAAGACGACGGCAAGCGGGTAGACCATATTTACAGTTACCGTAATCTCACGAACAACGAGGAAGATAGACCGATTTATTATATTGGCGACAGTAAGTATTATAAGATTGGTAATAAGATTTCAGACGAGTCAGTCTATAAGCAGTTTACCTATGCTCGTAATGTGATACAGTGGAACCTTAATCTCTTTTTAGATAACAGTGAAGAGGATGCCGCATTGCGCAAGGAACACCCAATATACAGGGACGAGCAGACAGAAGGATATAACATCGTTCCAAACTTCTTTATCAGTGCGAAGATGGATGAAAAGTTGTCGTATGCCGATAATGTTTCGACCACAAACCGTGAGAATAACACTTTCCTCTCTCGTCATTTTGAGAATCGTCTTTTCGATCGTGATACGCTGTTAGTCTATCACTATGATGTAAACTTCCTCTATGTTGTTTCGCTCTATGCGAGAGAAAATGCACACCAGAAGGCACAATGGAAGCAGAAGGTGCGTGAACTCTTTAGAGAGAAGATACAAGAGGCATTAAAAGAGAAATACGCCTTCTATGCGATGGCACCAAAGCCGGGAGTGAATCATGAGAAATATTTACGTGAGAACTTCCAAGAGCTGTTGGGCAAGGTGTATCGTCCCTTTGATGACACCAACTATCTCTCGTTGGCGTTGGATAAGCAAAAAGAGTCAGAAAATAAAGATTTACTGGATAAACTGCAGAAAGACTATTATGTGGTAGAATGTCCGTTAGGAAAGAATCCAACGTCCGTGTTGAGTGGCGAGAAGGCTCAAAATAGTTCTGAGGCTGTTCATGGTCGTAAGGGCGTATTGATGGTGATGATGGAGAAATATGCGACTAAGTCTGCTAATTTCTCTCATGGTAAACTGGCTGTTGCTATTAAGATGACCGTAGAGAGTATGGATATTGTGGAAAACCTTAGTAATATTGGTTATGTACTCTTTCATCATCGTAGTGATAACGACCAGCACCTCTTTTCAGTCAAGGGAACGTGCACAATAAAGGCTGCAGGCGAGTTAGAAGATGCCCGCTATAAGAATATTGGCAACAAAGAACTGTATATCTCTGTAGATATTGATACAACCGAACTTCCCAACGATAATCTCCATGCATCAATGATAAAACCCGCATCAAAGGAAACAAGATATGATGCGCAGTTCGCAAGGCTGAGCGATTTGGAAAGTGACAATAGTAAAGTTGCTGAATAAAAAACTTAATTCTGATAAAGGCGGAAGGCAAAGAATACGACAAGACAAAGTAGCATAGAGACAGAAGGTACAAGAAACAGATTTATTCTTTTATGGATAAAAATATAGATCTGTTTTTTGTACCTTCTTTTGTATTATTGTTATTCTATCATCCCCTTTATTGCAATAATACTCTGTACCCATGAGTGGTAGTTGACGAGTTGAAAAGTTTACGAGTAAACAAGTTGCTTGCAGCAATAAATCACAGCTAACAGTAGTAATCATAATTTGTAGTTGACGAGTTTACAAGTTTACGAGTAAACAAGTTACTTGCAGCAATAAATCACAGCTAACAGTAGTAATCATAATTATGACGTACTGATGAGAACTTTGTTCGAATAATTTTGAATTATGAATTATGAATTCAGAATTAAGTTGACTTTGTCTACTCACATTACTACATATATCTTCCTTGGAATCGGTTTTTTTGTGTTGTACCTTTGCATCGTCATCAGGAATGAAGGGATGACGAATGGAGTTTTAATGAACCAAATAATCTATAATAATTAATGTGTATGATCAACGATAGTCATTCTAATGAAATAGATTTTGAGGAGCGACTCTCTCCACATTTTACGGTGGGCGAGATGATGCGCTCGGGAAAGGCGGTGGGCATGGGTATTAAGAATGTGCCTGAGGTGAATCCTGCGCCGGGAGAGGCTTCGAGAGCGGAGGTGATAGAGAACCTTCGGGAGCTTTGTAGATGCGTCTTAGAACCGCTCAGAAGGCGTGTGGGACGTGTGATAGTCGTGGGAGGTTATCGCTGTGAGGCTGTGAATAGGGCTGTTCATGGGGCTGAACATTCGCAACATATGCGGGGTGAGGCGGTGGATATTCATGTGACAGGACTGGAAATGTGTCGGAAATATGCGGCAATTCTCTCTCAAACGGACTTCGATCAGATGATTCTTGAGCCGCAGGAGTCGATAAAAAAGCGGTGGATTCACATCAGTTATAGGCGTGATGGGAAGAATAGACACCAGATTCTTGGGGCAAAATAGGGGAGAAAATGCGGTGAAAGATTTCACTTTTTTGTCGCCGAAAATCTGAGAAATACTTTTTAAGTTACTGACTGTAAATATTTTAATTATTTACGTGAATATCTTTTCATATTTTTAATCGTTTATGTTTATGATGAAGTATGTTTTTACGTTTTTGTGTTTTCCGACTTTTACCTTTATATTTTTATACGTTTTTGCGTTATTGTGTTTTTAGTTATTTCTGTGTTTATCTTTTTATCTGTTTACGTGTTCACTTATTTACTTGTTTACTCGTTTACATAATTTTACACTTTTTTGTCGCAGTATGTCTTTTAGGTAGTTGTCCCTCTCCCTTCTTTTTGTGTTGGGAGGGGGTGAGGACTGGCGAACGGCAAGGGCGATGAGGAGTGGGAAGAAGGGTCTTCAGTAATAGGTTTGCCACTTAGTTTTAAGGTAGTATCACACAGAGAAAAGGAGTAATAAAAATAAAGCGATGTAAGTCACGGAGGCACCGTCGTGCGTGGAGCCACGGAGAGGATTTGCCTCTGTCTTATTAGAGCATAGAGTTAAGATTTCATTTTTTCATTTCAATAATTTCTTTGTTTCACTTTTTAAATTTTCAAGTTATGTCAATCAAATTTCGTATGTATCAGGACAATCGTAAGAACAGCAAGCGCAAGGGTTATTGGTATGCCCGTGCGGTGTCTCCCGACCTTGTTAGTGTTAAGGATCTCGCTCTGCGTATCAGTGAGCGTTGCACCGTAACTGAGCCCGACATTTTGGCTGTCATCAGTGCGTTGGTGTTCGAGATGAATCAGGTCCTCAAGGATGGTAACCGTGTGAAGCTCGACGGTTTGGGAACTTTCCGCGTAGGTATTCACTCTCAGGGTGTTCAGAAGGCAGAAGACTTTAACGCACAGAGAGATATCTACGGTGCGCATGTGCTTTTCTCGCCAACGGTGACTATCGATGCGATGAAGCGTCGTGTGAAGACCCTCATCAGCGGTTTGCGTATTCAGGAGGCTGTGCAGTATGATGCGCCTAAGGCTGCCGAGAAGGCGAAGAACAAGGGCAAGAAGAAGGAGAACAAGCCTTCTGCTGGTCCAGAGCCAGGTGAGGCTACTGCCACTACTGAGGGCCACGCATAGTCGATTGGTTTGAGAGATGAGCGTGAGGGAGTGCCAAGTTTGCGCCCCTCCGCTCTCCGTTTACCCTAAATCGCTTATTAGGAAACAATGTTATTGTAAGAACGTAACATATTGGCTTCTGATGAGCGAGAGGGATAGGGTGTTGGGTGTTGAATGTTGGGTGATGAGTTTTGCCACTTGTGTTTAGAGTTTGAAGCAATGTCACACGGAGTCACGGAGAGAACGGAGGTAAATGCAATGTTATGGAGGCACCGTTGGTGCATAGAGTGACGGAGCTTGTTTGCCAATTTTATTAGCTTAAATACAAAGCATTTATCCAAAAATAATTATCAAGAATCTGTACGCTATACCTCCGTCGCTCTTTGTGCCGTCGGCACCTCCGTAACATTGTGCGTTACCTCCGTCGCCTCTGTGACTCCGTGTGCCTATTACCCCATATTTCGGAAGAACCTTTAGTATTCACTTTTAGTCCAAATCGGCTCGGATACAATGCCGTTAACAAGAAGGGACGGCAGTGTGATCTGCTTGCCGATTGGGCTTTTAATTTATTTAGACGTTATGATTAAACCTATTTGGAAGAATATCCTGCATATTCTCGTTACCGTACTCACAGCGTTAGCAACCACGTTGGGCGTCAGTTCTTGTATGTAAAACTCCTCCCATAAACACCAGTCTTGGACTTAGACAATCATTGTCAGTCACTTTTTAAGACTTAGTTAGACATTCTTATATATTTGAAGTACAGGTGCTTACGCTGAAAATAGGCGACGTATATGTAGGTTACGTGCGACTTCATGGGAGGTTGTCCCCGACAGCGTAGTAGCTTCTGTGCGACAAAAAGGGAGTCTTTTTCCTCATTGTTCGACGGATAGGGAGGAGTGGAGAGACGGATAAGGAGGTTTGTCTCCTTATCTTTCTCTTTTCTTTACAAATATGTCATATTTGTGTTCTTTTCCTTTTGTTTTCATCGTTACTAATTTGTTTGCTACTGTTTTTTGTTTGATTTTCTACCTTTGTAATATTATGTAAATCAAATGATTGTGGAATAGCGCGACAAATTAGTAACTTTCTTCTGTTGAGGCTGTTTGCTGATCTGCGACAAATAGGTAGATTGCTGAAATAATTAAACTTTACACTTTTTTGTCGCAGAATTATATAAATATATATCTAATTCAAAATTCATAATTCAGAATTCATAATTATGATTACCGATGTTAACGGGGATTTATCGCTGCAATTAACTTGTCAACTAACCAATAAAGTTAACTACGAATTACGCGAATGACACGAATTATATTACAATAAGTTTTAGCGTAATTAGAGAAATTCGTAGTAGATGAAGGTTCTATGATAATGAGTAAAATTTGTTTCTGTGTTACGAAGTTGACGAGTAGACAAGTTAGACGGGTTAACGAGTTGCTTGTTATAACGTCTAAATTTGTTCTCATGTTATTTTGTCTCTCTTTGAAGTTGACGAGTTGACAAGTTGGACGGGTTGACGAGTTGCTTGTGATAAAGCTAAATTTGTTCTCATGTTACTTTGTCTCTCTTGGGAGTTGACGAGTTAGCTGAGTTGACAAGTTGCTTGTTATAAAGTCTAAAAAAACAGAGCAACAAATTAGCTTGTTACTCTGTTTTTATGATTCTATAAAAGAAGTCTTACTGTTTACGCCCCTCTTTCTCTTAAATCAGCGATTACGAGTTTGGAGAATCCTTGGGGTATCTCGGTAATCACTCCCCTCCCTACGGGGGAGGGGCAAGGGGGAGGGGCCAGTTGTTTTCTTGTTTTCTTATTTTCTTGTTTTTTGTTTGCTTGTTTTTATTTACTTTTCTTATTCAGCAGCACATACCCACCTATTCCGCCTAAGATGGAGGCGAGGAAGATACCCAATTTTGCTTGTGTCATCAATAGCTCGTCGGTGAAGGCGAGGGTAGAGATGAACATTGACATGGTGAAGCCGATAGAGGCAAGCATACCTAAGCCTAACAGTGTGCGACGAGTGATGGCACTTGGAAGGGTTGCCCAACGCATTTTCACCATTAAGAAAGTTGCTCCGATAATACCAATCGGTTTTCCTAAGAGCAGACCCAATGTCACTCCGAGTGCTACGTGGGTAGAGAAGATGTCAGATAGACTTAAATCCGTGAAGCTGATACCTGCATTGGCAATTGCAAAGATAGGCATGATCAAGAAGGTAACGATAGGTGACATCTTATGTTCAAGCTGTTGTAGCAAGGGAATTGCAATAGTAGTGTCGTGCTGTATATGTGTCAGCACGTCCACCTGTCCCTCCTCCAAGGTTCTCACCTCGTTAGCTTCCTCATGCTCAAAGCGTCTTGTCAGTTTCTTCATACGCTTGAGATAGACCGACTCGTTAATCTTCGCATCGGCTGGAATCATAAAGGCAGCAAGTACGGCAGCAATCGTTGCATGGATTCCTGACAGCAAGAAGGTTACCCATACACCACCGATACCGAGTGCAGCATAGAAGAATAGGCTCTTGATACCGAGTCTGTTTCCTATAAACATCACTGCAAGAAAGCCCAAACCAAAGAGCAAACTCGCAATAGAGAGTTCGGAAGTGTAGAAGAAGGCGATGACAAGTACAGCCCCAAGGTCGTCTACTATGGCAAGCGTTGTAAGGAAAAGCTTTGCCGATGCGGGTACTTTATCGCCCAAAAGATATACTACTCCTAAGGCAAAAGCAATGTCTGTTGCCATCGGTATACCCCATCCCATCGTTTGTGGGGTACCTATGTTCAGACTTAAAAATATCAAGGCAGGTACAATCATACCGCCTATTGCTGCTCCGATAGGTAGAATGGTGTTTCTGATGTCAGCCAGTTCGCCTCCGATAAACTCTCTTTTCAACTCTAAGCCAACCACAAAGAAGAACATAGCCATTAAGCCATCATTAATCCAATGGTGCAGACTATAATTCAGATAAGGCTCTCCGTTGACGATAAATCCTACTTCCTGCTCAAAGAAATGGAAATAGCTCTCAGCAATATTGCTGTTTGCCAATATCATTGCTAAGGTGACACTGAGAATCAGAACGATACCTCCTGACTTCTCCCTACCCATAAACAGCTTTATCGGTAGCATCAAATGCTGGTTTAGCTTCTTTTCAACTCGTTGTCTCATAATTTTCTTCTTATCCTTATTTTACAATATATATAAAAGGTGAAGAACGCTATAAGCCTTATACAATAAAAGCATATAAAGCCTATGCCCTAAACACTCTTCGATTTAAACGGAATACCCTCGTAAGCCAATATACTTGCGAGGGGGTATTCTGTTTTATCCTTTTTCAACCTTCATCTTTTGTGATGACTTCCCCCTTGTCTCCACACTTCACTTCTCGCAATGACCGCAAGTTCAGAGAATCCTTGGGGTATCTCGGTAATTAATTACCCCCCTCCCCCTTCGGGGAGGGATGGGGTGGGGCTTCTTCTACTTCTTCCTCCACTCCATATACCCTGCACCCGCAATCGCCAAGAGCAAGATAACAATCGCAATGTAAGCGATGGTCTCAGTAGTAGAGATACTTGTTGGGTGGAAGTCGAGGACTACGGTATGCTTACCCGGCTTCACGCTCACAGCACGGAGGATATAGTTAACACGTCCGAGTTCTGCAGGCTGACCGTCGATAGTAGCTGTCCAACCCGGATAGTAGATCTCAGAGAAGACGACAACACCACCATTCTTTGAGTTGACAGTGTATTGCAGGTTGTTAGGCTCATACTTATCGAGCTTCACGATTGCAGTAGAGTCGTTCATCTTCGCCTGACCTAAAGCCGCCTCAAACTTCTTATCAGCTACCGCCTCATGGCGCACGTCAATCTTACCCACCTCAGCATATTCAGCGTTGGCATCGTCGACATAGCTGAGCTTATTGACAAACCATCCGTTGCCCTGTGCATATGGGTTCTGTATTGGTGCCGTTGTGCCACCCTGCAGTGGAAGAATAAAGTACTTCGTGTTCAGCATATTCAGTACAGGGAAGATCTTCACACCGTCAACCGCCTGCATATTACCACCTGCAGCAGCAATCGCCTGCATCGTCTTCTGCATCTCTGGAGCGATGTAAGCATCAATCATCTCCTGATAACGACGGAGCTTAGCAGGGTGATAACCACCGATACTCTTATGGAAGTAAGATGTCTCGTTCTCGTTGAACGTGTTAGAAGCAAAGTTCAGCACACGATAGTCAAGACTCTTATCCTTGTTAATCTCAAGGTCGGCTGCTGTTGGCTGCTGTGGCATATCGCGCTCACTCTTTGGTACGAACATCTCGTCATTGAGGTAACGCTTATCCACCTGCCACATATCCACGAGGCAAAGCACCAAAAGACCAGCCACCATATAGTCGGCACGCAACTTCTTCATCTTATAAGCGAAGAGCAAAGCGAAGCCGATGAGGATAACAATAACCGAACGCCAAGCATCAGAGCTGACCATTGCAGCACGCATAGCAGAGACATTCGCGAGGATTGTTCCTGCTGTATTGCTGTCCATGCCCTGAATACTATTAATCATCTGGCGTTCCTGATCGCTGACAAACGGACCCATCATGTCTGGGAATACAGCCACTAAAAGGGCTACACCCGCTGTCAAACCAAGGCTGATATAAGCATACTTCATCTTCTGTCCTAAGAGTTCAGGCTCGTCAACAAGACGTTTTAAGGTCAGTGCTGCCAAGAGCGGGATGGTGAACTCAGCGATAACAAGGATACTTGCCACCGTTCGGAACTTCGCATACATTGGGATGTAATCGAGGAAGAAGTTGGTAAAGCCCATGAAGTTATGGCCCCATGAGAGAAGAACGGAGAGGATTGTAGCTGCTAAGAGTGCCCACTTCATCGTACCCTTCACCACGAAAAGTCCTAAGATGAAGAGGAAAAGCACGAAGGCACCCACGTAAACGGGTCCGCTCGTACCCGGCTGTGTACCGAAATACTGTGGGAAAGCGTCATAGAGCTGTGGAATCATTGACTGTATCTGTGGGTCAACCTTCGACATAGCCGTGCTGCTTTGGCTCAATGGAACACTCGCACCACCCTTTGCATCAGGTACGAGTAAGGTTATCGTCTCATCAATACCATAACTCCACTGCGTGATATAGTCGCGGTCAAGACCAGAGCTTGTCTGGTTCGCGCCATCAGCCTTCAGCAACTCACTCTTGCCACGCATACTCTCTTTCTGATACTCCCATGTGTGGTAAAGGCTTGAGAAATTGATTAATATACCAATCAATGCCGCTACAGCCAATACGCCCGAAGCCTTGAGGAAACCCACGAGTTGCTTCTGGCGAACGGCTTGAACGAGATAGCCGATGACCATAAAGAGGACGATAAAGAGATAGTAATATGTCATCTGTACGTGGTTGGCTTTCACCTCAAAGGCGGTGAAGATAGCCGTCACGATGAATCCCGACAAGTAACGTCCTCGATAAGCCAAGACAATACCGGCAATCATTGGTGGAAGATAAGCCAATGCCATTACCTTCCAGAGGTGACCGGCAGCAATGATGATGAGGAAATAGGACGAGAAAGCCCACATGATACTACCCAATGCCGCCAACGACTGTCGGAAGTCAAAGGCTCGCAACAGAATATAGAAACCTAAGAGATAGACAAAAAGAAACCATACATTGTCTGGCAACCAAAGGTGGTAAGCGTTCATCACCTGCGACAGTCCGTCTGTTGACTGATACGAGGGTGACATCTGATAGGTAGGCATACCACCGAAGATGGCGTTTGTCCAGCGTGTTGCCTCACCAGTACGGTTCTGATACTCTGTCATTTCCTGTGCCGAACCGACACCTGCTGAGGCATCGTGGCGATAGAGAATCTTACCCTGAGTGACTGGAACGAAGAAGTAAGCGAACGAGATGACCGCAAACAACACGACTACCAGTACATCGGGTAGAAATCTTTTCCAAGTTTTCATTTTTATTTAATTTTGCTTATGTCAGACAAATGATTAATCTCTGCAAAGTTACAAAAAACTAAGAACTTACAATATCCAACTTGTAACTTTTTCGTACCTTTGCAGTATGAAAATAGGAATCATCGTTGCGATGGACAAAGAGTTCGCGCAACTTAAAGCAATTCTTTCCAACACCGAGACGAAACATTTTAATCATAAAGACTTCGTTACGGGACGGTTGGGAGAGAAGGAAATCATTCTGCAGCAGTGTGGTATCGGTAAGGTAAACTCTGCCGTCGGTGCTGTTGAGATGATTAATCATTACCACCCTGACCTTGTTATCTCAAGTGGTTGTGCGGGTGGAGCCGACACGTCATTGGAGGTTACTGATGTGGTGGTAGCAACGGAGTGTGCTTACCACGATGCCTACTGTGGCGATGAGGTGGCTTACGGTCAGATTATCGGTATGCCTGCTCGCTTCAAGGCTCCTGCTGAGCTGATTGAAAAGGCACTGTCGTTGAACAACCTACCTGATTGCAAGGACCTGCATGTCAAGGCAGGACTGACCGTCAGTGGCGAGTGGTTTGTCAACTCACGTGAGAAGATGCAACAGATCATGGACCACTTCCCAGAGGCAACAGCTGTAGATATGGAGAGTTGTTCTATTGCGCAGGTCTGCCACATCTATCAAACCCCCTTTGTCTCCTTCCGTGTCATCAGCGATGTTCCGCTCAAAGACAATAAAGCCAGCCAGTACTACGACTTCTGGGAGCGCATTGCCAACGGCAGCTTTGAGGTGACAAGGCACTTTATAGAGGCAATTCATAATTCATAATTCAAAATTCATAATTATGATTACCGATGTAGGCAGAGTTTATAGAATAAGTAATTTGTTTACTTGTCCGCTTGATTCTATCACGGAACTAAAGATATACAGATTTCTTTTTAGCTAACAAAAGCTTAAAGGTTATGGATAAAACTGAAGCTAACAGCGGTAATCATAATTATGAATTGTGAATTATGAATTTTGAATTATAATAGTAATCATAATTATGAATTGTGAATTATGAATTCTGAATTAAACAAGATTCCTTCCTTTACCATTGACCACGAGCGTTTGCTGCGTGGCATTTATGTGAGTCGTAAGGACGAAGTGGGTGGCGAGACCGTTACCACCTTCGACATCCGTATGAAAGAACCAAATCGTGAGCCAGTGTTGCACGTCGGTGCTATCCACGCTATTGAACACTTGGCTGCCACCTTCCTCCGTAATGATGACGAGTGGAAAGACCGTGTTATCTATTGGGGTCCTATGGGCTGCCTGACAGGTAACTATCTTATCCTTCGTGGCGACCTTGAGTCGAAAGAGATTGTCGACCTCATGCGCCGCACCTTTCAATTCGTTGCCGACTTCGAGGGTGAAATCCCCGGTGCTGCCCCACGCGACTGTGGTAACTACCTGCTCCACGACCTGCCTATGGCAAAGTGGGAGTCACGTAAGTTCCTCACCGAGGTGCTGGATAATATCACCGATGCCAACCTCGTTTATCCAGGGAAGTAGACAAGTGAACAAGTAGACAAGTAAACGAGTGGACGAGTAAACAAGTTGCTTGAGTAATAAGACAAAGTAACATGGTGAACGAGTTGACAAGTAAACGAGTGGACGAGTAAACAAGTTGCTTGCGAGGAAGACATAGTAACATAGTTAACAAGTTAGACGAGTTATCAAGTTGCTTGGGATAAAGAGAAAAAAGCAGTGTTAGAGATTTAAAAGGGCGTTAATTCCATGTGAATTAACGCCCTTTTGGCTTGCTAAAGATGCCCTCTTACCTTTGACCTTTGACCTTTGAGGTTTGAACTTTGAACTTTATGATATGAACTTGAAATATTGATGTTTGAACATTGAACTTGGAACTTTCGGTGACTACGAATTTCTCTAATTACGCTAATCCTTATTGCTAAATAATTCGTGTCATTCGCGTAATTAGTAGTCATTAAAGGT
>NZ_JACD01000042.1:0-552 GCF_000517825.1 Prevotella sp. ICM33 | reverse complement strand
TATAACATTAATTTTGTTAAGCTGTTAATCAAATATGGGGCTAATCCCAATGATATGCAAGCGCAACTTCCTTTATTTGCGGCTGCATTGTATGAAGATAAGCAAAAAATAGAATACTTATTAGAACATGGAGCAGATATTAACCAATTTAACAGTTCAAAAGAGACTGTTATAATAGATCAAGCCCTTGCAAGACAATGGAACTTCGTACTGTGGTTATGGGACAGAGGTGCAGACCCTATGAAGACTGGAGGTGTTGGAAGAAATACTGGAGGTAAGGAAAATGTTGCATACTGGGTTCAAGTCTTTATAAACTATGGGAATGGAGATTATGATGCTCCAGACTTTAAAAAGCTTGTTGAGCGACTAAAAAGTATAGGTGTAGAGTTCCCATATAAACCAGCCATGGATGATAATACGGAAGAGAATGATTGATAAGGTAATAAAATATATTATAGCATTATTATCATCACTCATTTTAACCTCATGCAGTATGTTTAACAATGAAGTACCTTACAAGCGTTTTTTTAGTGAGAAAGAATATCCCATTAT
>NZ_JACD01000041.1:0-2713 GCF_000517825.1 Prevotella sp. ICM33 | reverse complement strand
AAAGCTATCTTGAAGAAGGTTAAGCAAGAAATCAACATTCAGCGTGCCAAGGTTTACGACCTCGGTGAGATGACACTTGATGCATCTAAGGCTAAGGCTTTCATTCTCAAAAACCAGGGTCTGATTGAGGCTGTTGGTGCAAAGGTATCAGGCTTAATAACAACCGCAGATGGACACATGGACATTTACGCTGCAGACAACTTGGAGAAGATTCTTTCTTTCAAGGGTACGTTGGAAATAAAAAACAATGACAAGCTTACGTCAATTGATGAACTACAATACTATCGTAACGTTAATGGACTGAACCTTCAAGATAACAAGAACCTTGCAGGAGAGCTCGACTTCAACAAATATCCACAGCTCACAAATACTATTTTAGTTAGCAATAGCCCATTGGTAACCAAAATAGATGTAACAGGATTGGATAAGCTTAGAGGTTTTTATTCTCACCACATGGATGGTCTAAAAGAAGCTGTTGTAAAAGATAACACAAATCTATCAGAGTTATCTCTATATGATAATAAAGTCATTAAAAACATTGATGCAAGTAATCTCCCTTCTCTCAAGACTTTGAGAGCATACTCTAACCCAGAGGTCTTGTCTATCAATACAACCAATGTTCCAAACCTGAACGAGTTGAATATTGGTAATAATCCGAAGATGACAAACCTTATTGGTTGGAAAGATAATCTGGAAATAAAGAAGTTCATTGCAAATAAAACAAATATTGAGAGTTATGACTTCTCAAAACAAACAAAGTTGGAGGAAATTAACTTTGTGGGTGCAGCAGTAAAGGAAATCAAAGGATTATCTGCAAGTGGTGCTAATCTTAAAACATTAAGTTTGGCAAACTCCCATGTTAACTCTTTAGATATTTCAAACAATCCAAACCTCACCACAATAGATTTATATGCAGTGAAAGAACTTACTGCATTGGATGTTACTCATAACCCCAACTTAACATCATTACGCGTACCAATGACCTCTATAAGTACACTTGATGTTTCAAACAACACTAAGTTGACATATTTAGGTGTAGCACATTGCAAACTTTCAACATTGGACATACGCAATATACCAGGCTTAACAACATTCTATGCAGGCTCTCAAGGTAATTCAGCAGGTATTGTGCAAATGATTACTGTTACAATGACACAAGCACAGAAGACAAAATTTGGCAATATCTTCTTTGAGAATGCGTCTGGTCCAAACAATAATTATGAAGGAAGTAACAATTACGTAAAAGTAAACGTTCAGTAAAGAAATAAACTATATTTCTATGCATACTCATTTAAGAGCGGGAGCACCCCTAACAGGCGTTCCCGCTCTTTCGTCTTATAGCCTTTCGTATAGCATTAGACAAAGTTTTACGAAGATAAAAGCAGCTACAAGAAGAGGACAAGCGCCAATATCTGAATTCCTATCATATAAAGTTTTGAATTGTACAAAAAGAGTTTACAACTATCACTTAATATGGGAATAAGTTGTCAGCAAACTGTTAACAAAAGCAAACAAAATACCTCTATAACGATTTACATGTCAATAAAGACTTCATCCTGAAAACTTTTCAAATTGATTTATGTAATAATAATAGAAAAATAACTAACTTTGCACTCCGCTAAAAGAAATTAGGCAAAGAACTTAACAACGAGTTTTAAAAAACATGTAAAAGTAGTATAACAACCGAATACAAATTTGTGATGTTACAAACCAACGGAGTTATTTGACAGAAGTATTTAGAATGCGAACTAAGTACAACTATTTTAACAAAGTTCTTTAAGGATAACAAAGAATCCAAAGGTTTTACAACATCTATAAGCGTAATTAGGTAAATAAAACAAGACAAAATGAAGAAAGAATATCAAATGCCGTCAACCCTCATTGTGAGTGTTGAAACAGAAGGTGAGTTTTTGAAAAATAGTTTTCATGGCACAGAGCACGAAGGATTCACAGAAGTTCAAGATCCTAACCTTAGAGTTGAGGATGGCACTGATGACAACTCACCATTCTAATCAAAAGAGATTAAACTTGTCACAAAAACGAATAAAATCAAAAAGAACAATATGAAACATTTTAAGACATACTTGCTGTGCTTAGGACTTGCCCTTACCACAGCATCATGCTCACAAGACGACTTTGAAAGTAACAATACAGCCAGCGATAAGCTGATTGACATGAGTTTTAAAGCTGGCACAGCCCAGCCTGTTACACGTACTGTACTTGGTGAAGATGGTTCAACCGTAACTTGGCAAACAAACGACCAGATTGGTATTGGTTACTATAGAGCACCAGGTAATAAGAGTCTACCATTTAAGACACCATCAACAGGTAGTAACGTCATCTTTTGGGGACAAGCAGCTGATCAACCAAACCCCTACTTCATGATGTATCCTTATCAGGAAAAGGCTACGATTACAGTTAAGAGTAACACTCAAGCAATATACCAATACAACTTCCCAAAGGAACAAAATGCTATTGCAGGCACATTTGATCCAAAGGCGAATGTATCTGTTGGTATCATTCCACAGCGTGGAAAACCATTCATTGCATACAATGTTGGTGGTTTGCTCCGTTTTACCATCAAAGGAACTTCAAACGTAAAGCAGGTAAAGTTACTTTCTATTGGGCAGGAGAACCTTGCTGGTAATTTAAAGTCAACCATCACTTTTGCTAATGATGGAAAGATTAGTGCGGCTAAAAACGAGTTCACTAC
>NZ_JACD01000040.1:0-1238 GCF_000517825.1 Prevotella sp. ICM33 | reverse complement strand
TTCTTTTTAGGCTTGCCAAAATATATGCCTATCCCCACTAAATATCTACTGTCCCAATATTATCCCTATAAACTATTTTAATTAGTTAGAATAGTCCTATCAACCACTTAAACATGTCTATTAGTAAAGTCCACGTCCATTCCGTGACACCAATCAATAACCTAAAGACAAAATAAATAATTACACTAAGAATGATAATAAGAAAAGCTGTTAGCAATGCTTTCGACCTCACCTGACGTATTGTTTTCTTATCTCCTTCTACATAGCGTGTAATTAAATCTAAGTTCTTTACGTGTGCTTTGCTAAAAAAATCTATAGCATCACCAATAAAAAAAGGAATACTTCCCAACAATATATCTACTAAATAGTTATAGATAACAGCCAATGTGAGTGGAATAGACTTGACTTTAAACAAAGTAACGTATATAAACGGCAAACCAAAAATAGATGAAACAAGATCTCCTACTGATGGTACTAAACCTAAGAGTGCATCTAAGAAATATTTATCTGCTAAAGTTGTTACCGTACTAATAAACTTATAAGCCTTTGATGCTTTTAAATTTCGAATTTCTTTCTCCCTTCTTTGTCGGCGAACTTCTTCTTTACGATTAGCATCGCTACCCTTATCAAGAGAATCTCTATCATCAATAAGAGAGTAAGAGTCATTCAAAACAATCTCTCCATCTTGTTCCCCTAAAGTCTTATGAGCATCATAGTTCAACTCATTTTCTAATATATTCTTTCCTTCCATCCTAAATCAATAAATAAAAAACAAATTATAATAACCTAAACACTATAACGCTTAAACGCATAAAATATTATCATAAGAGCTTTAATCAATAAAAACACTTTTTTACTGTTCAAAAAAAATTTGCAATGTAATAAAAGAGCCAGTTAACAACTAATTTTAGTTTTACTTTTACTTGCTTTCATTTTTAACACTTCGTAAAATTATCTATTACCAAACAAATTAAGAAGCAAATATGGATGACAGTAGTGACAGCAAATAACAAATTAAATAAAATAATTACCCCACTAAATTCAAGCGACTAAATACCACTTTTAAGTCATACTTGCCTTATGTAACCAATTAGCCCTATTTACCTATTAGGGTAATAAGCGCTATTAGCCTAATTAGCCCTATCCGCCCAATAAGCCTTATTAGCCCAATATAATATTGCAGCTTCTGTCCTTCCAACACTTCATCAACACCTAACATCCAACACCCATCACCCATC
>NZ_JACD01000039.1:0-3161 GCF_000517825.1 Prevotella sp. ICM33 | reverse complement strand
GATTACTAATTTACAAAGAAAATTCGACAAACTGTTATTTTTCTATCTATTTATTTGGGTGGGAAACTTTAGTTAAATCATTTAAATACGAATAATTTTAAAAGAAAGTGTTGATTATGAATATACTTGAAACTAACCATCTCACTTTTAACTACAGAAATCATTCTGTATTAGAAGACATTAACTTGAAGATTCCAGAAGGTTCCATTTATGGATACTTAGGCAAGAATGGAGAGGGTAAATCAACAACGATAAAGATACTTTTAGGATTGGAGCAAACTAAAATAAATACGGTATTTTTCAATAAAAAAGAATTTCATTCCAACAGATTGCATATCCTTCAAAATATAGGATGCTTGATTGAACATCCATTCTTCTATGCAGATTTGAGTGCCTATGAGAATCTAAACTATTTGGATATACTATATCATTGTGGACAAAAACGCATTCAAGAGGTTCTAGAGCTTGTGAATTTGACTAAAGATAAAGACAAAAAAGTTAGAAAATATTCTACAGGAATGAAACAACGCTTGGGAATTGCGATGGCAATGTTTCATAATCCTAAATTACTCATTCTTGACGAACCACTCAATGGACTAGATCCTCAAGGTGTTTTTGAAATGAGAGAGCTAATGCTCAAACTTAAAAGTAAAGGAAAAACTATTTTCATTTCAGGACATATCTTAGCTGAAATGGAGAAAATATGCACACACATCGGAATATTAAATAATAAAAGATTATTGTTTCAAGGAGAAATTAATAGTCTACTCAATCAGAAAAAGCAATCTTATTTAATACATACGGACCAACCGGAACGATGCATGAAGATATGTAAAGAACACTTGATTCCCACAAAAAGGATCTCTGATGGAACGCTTATTATAGAAATAGAGCAAGATGGTTCCTTTGACAGTTTTAAAAAATTAATGCAACAAAACCACATTCAAATTTTATTTGCAGATACATACCAAGAAAATTTGGAGTCTGTATTCCTTCATCTAATAAAAACCGACTTATGAAACCTATATCGTTCTTTACTATTCTTAAAAGTGAACACTATAAATTAAGATTTAATATTGCCATTTGGCTCTTCTTGTTATTTCCTTTGTTCATGACTTTATGCATTGATATATATGTTTTGTTTAAACATGCTGATGCTGTCAATAATCCAACAATAACTTTTGATTATAATCCTTGGGTATGGGTATTGGGTAGATACATCTTCGACTTCTATGCTCTGCTTTATCCAATTCTTGCAGCCATTTTGAGTTATTCTTTATGCGATGTAGAATATAAGAATTATGGATTTAGACTTCTTTTTACAAGACCAATTAGCAAGCTGACAATTTATTCGAGCAAAATGGTCTTCCTTTTAGAGATTAACTTTATTTCTTTCCTCATAGGTTATCTTGCTTTCCTTCTGTCTGGTTTTGCTCTGGATAAGTTGTTACCTGGATATGAATTCTCCAGTTATAATGTTAATAACCTAACAGCTTTTTATTTCTCATATTTGTTTATAGCACTTTCTGCTGTTTCAATTATGCAATATTATCTTAGTTTGATCTTTAAGAGTTTTGTTTTACCTATCGGGTTTGCTGGTTTCATGACGATCTTTGGGGTTATTGCTCAAAATAAAGATTATATCTATCTTATACCCTATGGTACAGTGTGGAGATTAAACTATGGTTTTTATAGTGGGATAATAGACTTTTCGAAAGGCGAATACTTAAACATATCCTGTGTGTTATTCTTTATCATTATTTCATTTTTTGTATTTATAAGGAAAAAATAAAAGATACCCTTCGGTAAAAAAATCAAATAATTAATTAATAAACAAGATTTTGGAGAAGTTACAGAAATTAGCACTTAAAAAGAGCAGTTCATTACTACACTAGTGAATCTTATTAATATTGACATTCTGAACAAATTCAACTTTAGAGTCATCAGATTTATACTTAAAACAAAACGTGGCCCCTAGCGTAATATTAGGGTGATAATAACATAATAACTTAAATTTATGAAAAAATTGCAGAAATTAGTACTAAAGAAAGACGTTATTACTTCTTTAGGTAAAAGTGAACAAGCAAATTTGAAAGGTGGAATAGCAGGACGTTCCATGCGGGAGTTCCTGCCATAGTTGATAAGGAAGATTCTTACAGGTATATCTCCTAAGTGTCCGTTGAGTTGAATATATCGACATTTATACTTACGACAGTTCTTTCCTCGTTCGCGTTCATAGGTGGCAATGAGTTCTGCCGCATTTTTCTTCCTGCCTGATACGGTGTATTTTGTCTTTCCCATTTTTGCAAGTCCAACAATGTGCATTGCCCCTTTACCTATGCTTCTAACACATGCCATAAGTTGCTCGCAGGTGAACCAACTATCGGTAATCACATACTTCGCATGCAAGCCCATCTTCCATCCACGGCGAAGCATATCCATGGCGACATCCATCTTAGACATCTTACACTCTTGAAAGCGCTTATAATCGGGGTTGCCGGTATTCCTCTTAATATGATATGCCTTTCTATGTTGCTGTTTTGTCAGCCCGCAGTCGCCTTGTTTCCCTTTTTCCTGATGCAGTGAAAAATCGAAGGGTACGGTTGTTTTGCCGTCAAAGAATGCACAAAGTAGCAGTTTGTAACCCAATACGCACCTGCCTTTCACATGGTCAAAAACACGACTGACACCCTCCATTCTCACACCACTCTTCTCAAGCACTGTGTCATCTATAATGAAACATGTCGTGGTATCGGGTTGAGGAGCTTCGCCATACTTACGCAAGAGGCACATATAACGCAGTGCAAAGTGGTTCATCAAGCGCCTCCAATCCATCTGGGGGGCGAATCATCATCCGATAGAAACAGTTCTTACCATGATATGAAAGCTCATATATCTTATGCTTGCATATACTGTGAATACTTTCACCCACAATGCGGAAGAGGCAAAGAGAAAGGATTAATTCCGAAGCCGAAACTCCGTCATGTTTCTCCAATGACAGGCGAGATAACAAGTGACCAATGTCAAACTTGCCAAAAAGATGAAATAAATCATCACTCATTCGAGTTTTAACACTCAAAAGTTTGGATAACTCACTTATTTTCTTTATTTTTGCTTCCATAATAGTTTTGTTGTCTTGTCTTTAAAATCAGTTCTTTAGC
>NZ_JACD01000038.1:0-13404 GCF_000517825.1 Prevotella sp. ICM33 | reverse complement strand
GATTTTAGCCCTTAACTTTTATATGTGGAAAAGGTTTACCGGACAGCAATAAATTAAAATAATAGCCTAAGATAAAGCGTGTATTCAGAGCACCATCATTTTATGGAAGGATAGTATAAGGGGAGAGTTTATGTAAAATAAAAGTTTCATATAACTTTTCCCCATAGCTTTTGATACGTTTCCTAAAAAAGCATACTATGGTGAAATAAGTTTACAAAAAGTGAGGCTTTTATATGGAAAAGTACGCCCAAAACATATACTTATAACACTTCTGTAACTTACATAGAATCAAAGGGTTGAAGGACTCTAAAACAAGAGATGCTTAATTGGGTTTCAAAAGGGCGTTAGTTAGCCTTCAAAAGGGCATCTTTTGCAAGTCAATTGGGCGTCTTTTCGTAGCCAATTAAGCATCGAATGTTTTTTAGGTGTTAGAAAAGTATTTACGAAACAGTGTGCATATACAAGTAGTTTGTTGTTTGTTTTTCACTTTGGAAGAACCATAAGTGAGTTGGGTTTATCGGACAGCGGTATCAGAAAATAAAATATGGACAAATACACCTGAACTATGTCAGAAATGTATTTATCCATATCATTATATTTTATATCTTAAATGCTTTATGGAAGCTCCTTTAATGGAATAAAGTAATAGCTTTTTCCAGCAACAGATATAGTATTCAAGCGTCCAGACTTGAAGCGTGTTTCAAGATTAACAAGTTTCTTAAACATCTCCTTATAAGCCTGATCCCATTCGCTTTCATTACACTTCTTACGGCTAATATCCTTTACACGTACAATGTAGTTCAATGCATCAGAACTTGGAACTGAAACGCGATGATAATAAACCTTTGAAATGGCAGACTTCGTACTGAGAGCCTTGCGATAAGAAAGCATGTTTACCAGCTTGCTCTGACGCTTAAAGTTATTTCTCAATACTGCAAGTTCTTGGTTTCCAAGAGAGTCTGCATTGATATAAGGCATCAAATCACGATAGCCATCAAGAAGATTCTGCATCTCATCCTTATCAAAAAGATATCCCTCGTCATAAGTTGAAAGCTGCTGTGGTGTAAACCACATCTTCTTAAAGAGAAGGTCGTTGATGTTGTTCTTTTCAATGTCAGTTACAGAGATAGCAGCACTGTCACAGAGATTCACTACCTCTTGTGTAGGAACAGCACGGAGAACACCATATTTATTCTCTGCGCTACGTGTCACATTTACAATTTCGTTGTTACGTGCATTGAGCTGCATAAATAGTGAATCAAGAACATTTGAAAGACCTGCACTTGAAAGTTCAGAATAAAGTTTTGGATAGACAAAACCACCTGTAATAACGCAGTTCTTTGGTGCATCAAGCAAATAAACATTCTCGTTATCAGTACTCATATCTTTGAACGAGCCATTCTTTGTCCATTTTGGTTCGCAAAGGTAGTCTCCAGAGAAGCTCATATACTCCAGGATGTTATTATCAAGTAGCTGCTTAGACTGCAGGATGAAGTCTTGATAAGGCATACCATCCTTAGAAAGGATTTGAGCAAGAAGGAGAGTAGCTGAGCGCGAATATATCTCAGAGTTGATGTCAGAAGTGAAAGTTGGGAACTCATCAGTACCCAAGATAATGAACACATTATTATCAAACTTAGAATAAGGTGTCTCTCTAAAGATGGTATTCATCGCATCATGGAAGCCGTAGCCACCTGTTGCCCCAATAGTGTTTGGTGAAGTCATCTTTGTAAGATAGTCAATCCACTTACCAAAGTCGGTTGTTGGTGCGAGATGTCTATTTCCCTTCTGAGAAACTGATGTCACAGAGAACTTCGCCTGAGAATCCTTTGATACCTTTTCGCTTATGCCCTGGAAAGCATTAACGAGGTTGCGCACAAGTAGACGGTCCTTATCAAAGAACACAAGGTGGACATTTATATTCTTGCTATTCTCAATGAGTCGATCGAGTTCTGCCACAGCAACATCTCCACCTTTTACATTAAGCATATAAGTCTTCTTCCTGTCCCATACAGACAATGGAAGGTTTATAGCCACTTTCTGATCTGTCGACGTGTTTGTCCAATTTCCATCAGCAGTAAAGAGGAGCTTAGAACCCAATGGGAAGCCTGCGAACTCAGGATAATTAGCATCCAGCAGATAAACGTGATTCTGTCCTACCATTGCAGTGAGGTCAGCAGGAATCCACCCGAGTGCAGTGCGAGTAGAGTCAGAGAGCGAAGGACGATCAGAAACAAGTATAGCCTGTTTACTTGCATCGTACTTATAAGCATACACAATCTGACCAGCTACAAGCTTTCCCTTGCTCTTATCGAGGAAGAAAGGATCGCTATAGAGGTTCAGAGAGTCAAGAGTAAAGAATCTCTTTATATTTGACAATCGTGATACAGTGGATGCACCGATTCGATAACGTACTGGGAAGTTGTTATCTTTAGACACAAAGGCATGATTATACTCCAGCACGCTATTCTTATCAATCCATCCTACGAATGGTGAATTCTTAGCATCTTTAAAGTGAGTTCTTGAACTGAAAAGTGGTGCAAACATACCCTTAGGCTGTCCAAGCAAGCTCTGGTTAGCAGCAACAACCTTATAGAATCCGTTTTTCTCACCAATAACATAGAATGGTGCACCAAGCTTCTGTTCACTCAGGATGCGCTGTGCATACGGTCCAGCGTATGCCTTGTTATGGTCACGATCTGAGAAGACAATATGCACATCCTTATTGTTGTGTGTCTTCTGCTTTCGTGTATCTTCTGTCAGGTAATTAAAACTCTTTTTACCGACAGCATGTGTCTTATCATATCTTCCCACCTGTGCCAGACTACTCTGAGCACCTAAAAAGAAGAATGCAAGACCTGCTATAATATGGAACGCTTTCATATTTCCTAATTTTATTTTCCTGTATTTCTTTGAGTTACTTCAATTTTTGTAATATGATGGAAATCATCTACCTTCACATCATCAATAGTCACACGTCCGTAACGATTACTCTCGAGGAAGTGTAATCCTTGACAATAGTCTGGGAATACATTATAACGCTCGCCATTGATGTGTACAACGACTTGATTACCATTACCGCCGAGATAGTTATTGATAATGAAATTACGATGTGCATAGAATGCTTCCTTATCTCTTGCACCCGCATTGGCAATAGCTTGTAAATGCTTCTTGATACCATTCTGTACCATAGCCAATGTATCAATAGGCTCAGGTTTTGGCTGATCAGCCTCATCAGCAGGATTCTCGATAATGTCTTCAACCTTTGGAAGGATAGTTATGACATGAGATACAGGATATAAAGTTGTATTAGTCTTCAGTTTGATGAGATATTTACCAGGCAAAGCCAACAAAAGCCTTATCTAATCTTAGTCTTCATTTCTTCGAGAATCTTTTTTCTGTCTTCCGTATTCTTGGTTGTCCAATAGAGTTTCTGCTTTATGTCGAAATAGTCTTGTATCGTTTTGAATGCACGCATACAATAGAGATATTTCGGATCATAAGAATGTTTGCGATAGTTGTCTTGCAGCTGTGTCATACGATCTTTTATCTCACTGATACGCTGTGTCTGCTGTATCTCGAAGTTAAGCGAATCAATATCCTTCTTCAGCGTAATCAGTTTCTCACTCATTTCCTTCTGATCTTCAAGAATAGCCTCGGCATCATTGATTTCTGTCACCGCATTACCTGTAATGGATTCTGGAATAGGTGTGACATACTTACAAAGGAGGATATAGAGTAAGGCCACAGAAAAGCATAACAAAAGCGTAAACTTAATACTGGACCATATCTTTTCGTCTCTTGTCATAATAATAAATTATTAATTTCTTTTTCTATTTAAAATTTCTGTTGCCTTCTGAATCTGTTCCATAATGTAGTCTAAGTCACGTTTCTCATCAAAGTAAGTCGCAGTGGTTTCCTGCGTAGCTTGTAGTTGATCAAACAGCGTTTTATAGAGAACATAGTTGGTGGTGTCATTATCACCACGATAGATTTCATCTTGCATATCTTGTCTGTGACGAGCAATTATCATCTGATATTGCGCCTGCTCATTATCCGTACGCTTCTCAGTAACAAGATTGTTCATATCCTTGAACATTTGATCCATACGGAAATTATAGCTTGCCTGCTTACGAAATACTTCATCGTAACGCACTTTCTTTTCGTCTACCATGTTGATTCCGCGTTCGGCAGTTTTCAATGTGCAAACAGCAAAGAGTACGAAAAGCAATAGCGTGAAGCTAAAGATGAAAATAAAAGAATTCTTTGCCTGACGGCGTTCCTTTCTATTTCTTTCTACCATTGTCAAGTGTATCTGTTAATCCCACACCTTCCATGACTTGCGCTCACTCTCAGAGGCCTTGCCATTGTTATCTTCGCTAATAATAATATTCTCCTTGATGAGTCCAACGTATTCGAGTTCGCTCAACTTATGGAAAAGCGTATCAATTACATTGAGAAATGCTGCAATGCTCACAAAGAGAATATTCAACTCAAGATGATTATAGCTCAAATGAGCAATATCGCTTGTCTTGTGCATAAAGTCAGACGGCTTAATATTTGTCCACTCATCAAAGTACTGCAATAGTGTCTCAAAGTCCTTCTCAGGTAAAGAACGGAGTGAAGTGAGCAGAAGATTAGCTAATGCATTTGCAAAGCGTACAGTATAGATTGGAGGCTGCTCAGCTGCAATATTCTTCAATTCAAAGCAGTGCTGGCTATAGAAATTCTTCACCACATCGCAAAGAGCAAAAGTATTATCTGCAAGCATACTGCGGTGAGGGTTAGAAATATTCTTAGCATATACCTTGAGTGCATTGCTGTGAATACGCTCAAGTGTTTCTGTCATATTCTCTAAAGCATGTATAGCTCTCTCAGAACAGTTGATACGCTGAATAGCTGGGATATAGTCGCTATCTATCGAGAAGGAACCACCATCAACGATAACCTTTCCTGCTACTATACTATTACCCTCAAGGAAAGCCTTATTAAGATTCTGCTCCAATACCAATTGCAAAGTAACCTCTGGTAATACGTAAGGATGATGGAGTGGGGTAGTTTCTGGATCTGGCACTCCAACAGGCAACATCTTGTAAGGATTAACAGTAAGGAGAATGCAGACTACCTGACGTGTAGAGAGATCAATCTCGATATCTTTGAGCGTACACTTTGGTGTGAAATCGCCATACAATTCCTTTGTAAAGAGAATATGGAAACCATTACGAGTCACCGCATTACATGCTCTAAGTTCTACTGATAAAGTCTCTGCAGACTCACCCTTAATATCCATATCAATAGAACATTCTTCTTTTTCAGACTTATCACCGAATCCATAGTTATAGCTTGTCAGTTCCTCTTCACGATTCTGTCTTAGCATTTCAACTACATTGTAATATGTCTCAAAGAAATGGGTATTATTAATTTTCTGGCCGTTAACCCAGTTTATTGGCAAATGCTCAATCTTCTTCATGTTGTATCTGGTTTATGCTTTTTACTCGTTTTATATAGATAACTTGATTTTTCTTTATTTTGTTTTCTGTGGCTGTGCAACGTGGGTCCAGCATCCGAATAAATAGAGGATAGCGGAACCATCGGCTCGTATAGAAAATCCAACCACTTTCAGCACCTTCCATATTGATTTCAATCTGTGCTTGTGGAAAACGACGATTTTGGTCTTCAACAAGCCAGTCAAACCAGTCTCCTAAAGCGATACCCTCAGCCAAGCGAACAGAAAGGGTTGTATAATCGAAATCACCAACCTTTCGTTTAAGTTTCACCTTGACAGTTAATGCCTTGAAAGTATCGAGATTGTCCCAATAGTTTCGATTAAATCCACTATGATTGATTCTCCACAAGTCGTAGATTGCTGGTTGTATGTTTCGGAAATACTTGAAACTACGGAAGACGAAGTAAGGAATCATAAACCAGCAGACAGCTGTCATCGCCCAAGGGGTATATTCCAATCCTCCGCTAATCCAGTTGAATACAAGATAGTAAATCCACATTCCGATAATACCTGAGAGCACTGTTACGAGAAGTTCGATAGACATATCATCGTTCTTCTTGCTAATGACCACGCGCAATGCCCATAGATAGAAAAATCCGAGAATGAGATAAGAAGTAACAGTCAGTACAAGTCCTCCCCACACATATTCATTCTTCAAATAGCCGAAGAGAGAAGGAAGTCCAAGGAAAAGTCCTGCTAAAAGAGCAAAGACAATAATCCTCTTCATGCCCAGCTGCTGTCGAATAGACTTTAGTGCTCCCATAACGAACACCATGACCATTGCAAGAAGCGGAGCCAATAAGTATTTCAAAAAGAAAAATATTAAAGGTTTCATTATTTCTTCTTATAAATTCGTATCATAACCTAAATAATTCTGTCCTAAGACGAGTTCTGTATTTGTCGTGACAGTATATATTATCTTTATATCTCTGGACGAAATGAGAAAGAACGACAGCACATACTTTACTGTTTCTATCTGCTTTTTCAATACACTTTCTTTTATCGTATCATGAAAGCAGAGATTTACTTCAACATCATCCAACTCACATAGTAATTGTCCATCAAGTCCTGAGTCAACCCCCAACATACAATCACCCAAGCTAATGTAAGGAAGATTCTCTTCGTAATGATAGACGTATCGTATTTTAGCATCAATAGCGCAGACTACTGAAAGTAATTCTTCCAATGCAGAAAGATTCTCCTTGTAATGCTCTACCTTGAGAAGACACAAAAACATCTTGTATCTTTCGTCAACAGTAAGAGGGGCTGTCTTCGAAAAGAAAAGACTGGTGACATTCTTGATAATAACATTCTCAGACGGCCTTTCAAATAAGGATAACTGCCGCTCAAAGATACGTACACTGTCATGGAACATCATTGTGTCGAACGGAGAGAAAAAGTGTATCGCCTTCTCTGCCTTCTTCCTATTCTCTCGAATCGCTTCAACAACCTCCTTGTTGCTCATTCCTGGTGAGCTAAGAGAAATAGGGTGGAACATAAACTCAGGCAACTGATGATAAAAACCATTTCTTGCAAGGTTAAGTATCAGTCGTTCCCTTAATTGTCCATCCTTATAGACTTCCTCTTTCTGCAACTCGATAATATCTTGAGAGTTCACACGGCTATTCATTCCGTGAGTCACAACAACGGTCTTATCAAGCAGATCCTCCCCAGTAATAAACTGCAATTCAGCATAGAAGACTTCCGCAATAAGATGACGTGCATCACTATTACTGAATCCTTCTAAATCCCTGTTAGAAGTTGTTATGCGTGATTCCATTGCAGATTTCCATCTTTATAGGTTGCTATTATGTGGTCGCCAGGCTTGATAGTCTCTGAGACAATCAGTTTGGAAATAGTCTTCTTCAGATAAGTTCTTACTACACCAGCAATAGGACGCGCACCATACTGTGGCGAGAATCCTTTGGAGGTAAGGTAGGCTATTGTCTCTGGTGCTAAATCCAACTGAATATCCTTCTGCTCCAACAACTGCTTCTGCAGGCGTGAGAATTGGAGAAGGAAAATCTGCTGAGCAACCGCCTCTGTAATAGGTGAGAATGGGACTACCTCTGTCAAACGACCAAGAAACTCAGGACGGAAGTACTTCGACATAACCTCAATCAGTTCGTTAGAGGTTGGCTGATGTCCCTTCTGAATCTGTTCAGCAATCCATTGACTACCAATATTAGAAGTAAAGATGATGATAGAATTGGAGAAGTCACCTTCACGTCCTAATTTATCATGCACCTTACCTTCATCCATAATCTGCAGGAAGATATCGTAGACACTACTATGTGCCTTCTCAATCTCATCAAAGAGTACGACAGAATAAGGCTTTTGGCGGATTTTTGTCACAAGCAAACCACCCTCTTCATAGCCAACATATCCTGGAGGAGCACCATACAGCAAGGCTGCAGAATGCTCTTCCTTGAACTCCGACATATCGAAACGAATCATTGCCGTGTCATCATCAAAAAGAAGATCGGCTAATGATTTCGTCAACTCTGTCTTACCCGTACCAGTAGGACCAAGGAAGAAGAATGAACCGATAGGCTTCTTTGGGTCACTCAGACCACTTCGTGACTCGATGATAGCATCTGAAAGTGTACGAATAGCTTTATCCTGTCCCTTAACTCTTTCGTGCAACTTGGTTTCGATACCCAAGAGTCGATCTTTCTCTTGTGCCTGAATCTTTCCGATTGGGATACCAGTGTCATCTGCCACAACTGATTCTATTTCTAATGAGGTAACCTTCTCAATACCTTTCTGTGAAAGGGCAGAAAGTTCGTTCAACATCTTACCAAGCTTATCTAATTTCTCCTGTGTTGAGTCATCATCCGTCAGTACGAAGTCGTCTTCTATCTTTGAAGTCAAAACAACACTCACCTTGTTAAAGATTGTATGATAAAGCAGATGTAAGTCGAAATCACTCACATCTTCTACCGGCATTGCCTTGTACTTCTCATACTGCTCCACAAGTTGTTCTACAATACCTGCAGCATTCTTATTGCTCAGTCTTACCGAGGCTGCGGTACTATCAATGAGGTCTAATGTTGAGGCTGGTTGGCTCTTTTCCTTGTAGTATCTGTTAGAAAGATTATATGCACTTATGAATGCTTCCTCTGTTATTGGCAGACTATAATAAGCCTGCAGAATTGTTCTATGTTTTAGTAATGCACTGCGAAGAATATTCGGCTCGAGTTCCTCTACATTTATAATATTCAGTCTATTTGCAATAGAATGTTTCTCAATGTGCTTACGGAAAGCATCCATAGAGAGAACCATCAGCAATGTGACTGCACCATCGCAAATTTGTGCATCAAGGTTGTTGAGTATATAGGTGGCTGCCGTTGGGTTACCACTTTCGAGTAACAACTGCAAGTCGTCAATAACAAGCACACCACGACTCTTTGCCTGATTCATCTTCTGCAGTAAACCTGTTAGTTTTTGGGTAATCTCCGTTTCATTACCTGATTGTGCAAGAATCTTTGATGTGTTCAGCCCGACCAACGATGTCTGGTTGATAATCTCATCTTGGTTGATTTCCATTTCATGGGCAAGTGCTCTGATAATACCCGTCTTACCAACACCCGGTGCACCTACAAGCAGAATACCTTGTCGTTCAGAACGTTCCAACGTTTCCAAGATCAGACGTATTTCCTTGCTACGACCGATAATAGACTTACCTTCTTCTAAGAGTTCTGCTCGGCGGAGATCAGATACGTACTGGATAGAACTACCCATATCCATCTCTGCAACTGGAGATAAAGGAGAGGTTGAAGCCTCAAAATATTCCATTATCTCATCTTCTGTCACACCAATTGATTCTATTTGCTGATGGGAATAAACCACACCATCTCTGACAATTGCTGAGAACACACACAAGGCATCAACAGAGTCTGTACCAAGTTTTATCTTTGAGCGTTCTGCCTCATCAAGTACTGTCTCAACCTCGTGGTCGGCGATTATCTCACCTGCATCATGCTCAACACCGACATACATCTCACGATAAGTCTCAAACCAATCGCTGATGTATGTCACTTCCTTTTGCATTGAGTTCAGGATCTCACGCAAACCTGTCTGCTCTGTCAGCATAGCTATAACAAGATGAGCTACACCGAATGATAGGTGCTTATCCTGATGTGCCATTGCCTTGGCTAACTTAATAGCAGCAATGAGGCTATTGCTGTAATTTTGTGTATTCATACGAAAAATATCTTGTAAGGCGTCTTATTGATAGAACGCTTTGAAAGTTCGTCTTCTAAGAAACTTGTCATTGCAGGTAAATCAACATTCCCTTCTTTACTTGCACCTGAAAGTTCTATTCTTACTTCTGTTGTACGGATAATACCACGTCGCACATCGTTTGAGATAGCTATACCATCTCTGATATCTACAGATTTCGCCAATTTCCCTAAACTACAAAGTACGAAACTCTTTATATCTTCACGCGTAACAATACGGTCCTTTGATAGCAAACCATAACGGAGTCGATTAATCATATCACGTTCTGAGTCGTGAGCATTACCTTGTTTTGTCGTTGTCTGGAACAACAACCCACTTGCCGAGAATTTCTCATTCTCCGCTTGGTAGACTACCGTACGACTATCCAAACCATTAGCAACTTCGGCATCAGTAGTCCAATAACTCACCTCTACCTCTGATGTCTTTTTGTAAGGCTGTGTAAATAGAAAAGCACGAGGAATACTCTTATCTTGAGTGAAATCGTAGATGCTCTTTTCTATGTTCTCTATATTATTATAGAGATTGTTCAGCTGATCCGTGAGCGTATCTATCTCCATACTCTCAAAAGCACTTCCGTCTTCATGGATTAACTGAATTAGTTTGTTTATCAATATACGGGCATTGTCTGAATCAAATCTTTCTATGTTTCCAAAGTAAAGGCTGTAAGTACCTGTAGAGGACTCATTATAATTCCGCACAATATCCACGTACTGGTGGTTAACATCATCATGAAAAGATTCTACATTGAGCAGGAAACGATTTTCTTTGCATCGTAGAGCTACGATATTACCTTTTCGTGCAAAATCATGTTGTATTGTAACCAAACTACGATTGACAACTGGATAAGTATTGAGTAGAAAACGTACTTTCCCAAAATCCACATGATTAAACATCACTGGAAATTTCAACTTTAACCATACCAGTTTACTGCTTTCATCGTCTCCCTCTTCAGAAACTTCCCATTCTGAAGGATAGGTACTGAAAGGATTAGATGAGAGGGCTTTTGAATCAAGACTTATCTGAACATAGTTTTTTGCATAATAGTCACTAATCTCATTAAAGTAGTGATATTTCTCACTGTGTTCCAGTGGAAACTGTGGAACCGATACTTCTAATCTCTCTCCAGCTCCATCATAAACATGCACATCTCTTAGGAAAGGCGTGAGGTTATTGTCTTCCAAAAGAATACACAATATCAGTTCATGAGTTGAACGTAGTAGGCTCTGCGTCATTTCCAGACCTATCCACACAACACCATCTTCTGACGGCACTACTACGTTTGGAAGTTCTGTTTCTTGCATACTACCCTCATACGAATACATTACCCGACTATCGTAGGATAGGGCCTTTATCTTGGCATTTACTAAAGGGTAATTACTTAGAGGAGAGAAGTCAAGGTCTACCCATCCCTTTTCAAACATCATCTTCCTCGTATAAAAACGATCTGTTAATGTTAGTAAGCGAGACTCGTCACTCTTAGGTTCCACACTCAACAAAGCATGGGAAGGCATTGGAAGTGACCACTGCTGAGGCACTAACAAACATGCCAAACGATACAGAATATTTGAATCAGAATCAGATATATTCTGATGAAGTCTACTACTATTATAGGCTATTACGTCAAGAATTAAATCAATAACGGGGTCCATTTGCCGCAGATCTGTGATATTCCACAAGTCCATTGCAAATCTCCGAAGACGTTCTTTTATACTCTGTTGCCTTTTATCTATCATATTTTATATTCATCTCTAATAATGATGTATCTCATTTGTGTGAGCTACTTAGTCCTCTAACAAGGCTATCAACGGTTTAAATACTCATTCCACCATCACGCGTGCATACTGAGCTTGTACGGGATAATACTTTGGAGCCGTCAAAGCGGGCTGCCATACAAAAAGTGAATCGTTTCTCATATTGTCCATAGTTCTTTTGCTGTCACACGATGTACAACAGAAGAAAAGTAACAAGAGTGTTAAGTAGTTCAATATGTTTATTCGTTTCATCTTCTTTATTACACTTTCCTTTCTATCAGCCAATCCTACTGTGATATCGGACTTATATAAAGATGTGTATTAAAGTTGAAGTGCTGGTCATTTCTTACAATAAGACCACTTACCCACAAGCGTACACGCTTTCGAGCATTAGGGAACTTATCTCTGACATCTTCCTCAACCTCAGTAAGTTCTACTCTTACATGGACGTCTTTAAGACGAGGTTCATACTTAATTATAGTGGCTTCCAATGACTGTCTGACCTTATCTTCCCAGTCTTCGTTTTTCAAAACTTGATTGAACTCCAAGTCCCATATAATCGAACCGTAATCCTCTCTTCCTTCCACTTCTCCATGACGAGAAACCACCAACATCATGAGATGCTGGGCAATTGACTCCTCATAAGAGCAGCGTTGGATTTGTCCATTTAAAGCCCCTGATAAATCCAAAGGCAGTTTTAGATAGTTCATATCACACCAAAATATTGTGCAAATATATATTATTTTTAATAGATATGGGCAACTTTTTTCTGTTTTTAATATTTTATAAGTATTTAATTGATGAAGTTCTCCACATAAACACGAGATTCTCTTCTCATAAAACAAGCTTTAACGCTGTATCTAAAATCAACTTTCAGTATTATAAATGTTGTAATAGCTGAAAAGTTATTTCAAGAGCAATCTTCTTATTTACTGAAGACTTGTCACGTTTTACATTATGAAAAGGTATAAAGCTATGAATTGATATAAAAAAAATGAGGTTCTTCAGCTATTGGGAGCGATACCTTTTGAGATTAGAACTTTGAAGAAACGTCACACAGAGAAATGGAGAGCACAGAGGTTTTATATGGCAGAAATCGTTAGGCATAGAGGCACCGTTGGTGCGTGGAGCAGCAGAGGATATTTGCGAGTTTTATTAATGCTTTTGTCTACTTCATTACAAAGCTGTGGTTTGCAAGATTTCTTAAAATGCTTTTTACCAAAGCTATCAGCAACACGTACACTACGCCTCTGTCGCTCTTTGTGCCTTCGGCACCTCCGTGATATTGTCTTTATGCTTTCACCTCCGTGTTCTCCCCCTCTCTGTGTGCCTTTTATATGTAGTAGGCTTACTTTATCACTCCATATTTCGGAACGCAAAAATGAACCGAAAAGTCTTTACACTGCTGAGCATTTTTAGTAAGAAAAATACGTTTAAAACTAAGTTTTTAAGTGGTTTTATAAACGCTTAGTAGTCAGTTGCTTACAAGATAGCAGGTCTAAAGGTGCCTAATTAGCCTTCAAAAGGGCGTTAGTAAGGGGCTTAAAGGGCATCTTTTGCAAGTCCAAAGGGCGTCTTTTCAAAGCCTATTAAGCATAAATGGAAATATAGAAGATGAAAAATTGTTTACATTTTTATGAGGATGAACAAGTGGATAAGTAGACAGATTGGTGAGTTGACAAGTTTGTTCTTATAATGATTAGGTGTTCCTCCTACTCTCGAAGTAAAGTAAGGATTTTACTTATTAGATGTTAAACCCATGTTATTTTATGTTTTTCTTTTGTTTTTATAAAAATATCTTTCTACTTTTGGCATCGTAAAACAACAGATTGCAAATCTTCCTCTTCTTTCAAGAGCAAGACTGTTTAACAGCCGTACAGAGGGGACTTCAAGAAGTTGTTG
>NZ_JACD01000037.1:0-7437 GCF_000517825.1 Prevotella sp. ICM33 | reverse complement strand
TGGAACGTGTAGGGAACCTATCAGAAGAGAGCTTGGGTAACTTTATCATTATCGAAATAACACATGAGGTGAGTCAAGGAAGCTACTACAAAAACCGCTTCAAGGCTATCCCTGCTACAATAAAGGCACTGCCAAGTCCAAAGGTGCGTATGCCGCTTGCTGAAACACAGATGGCAACCGTGCTTAGCAATGCTGACCCTGAGGGTAAGGGCCGTGTGCGTGTGCGTATGAACTGGCAGACGGATGGTATGCAGACAAGTTGGGTGCGTGTGATGACACCTGATGGCGGTAGCAGTAGTGACGTAAAGAGCAACCGCGGTTTTGTGTTTATCCCAGAGGTAGGCGACCAAGTCCTCCTCGGCTTCCGTCATGGTGACCCTGCCCGCCCATACGTTATGGGTAGCCTGTTTAACGGAACAACTGGTGGTGGCGGTGGTCAAGGCAATAACTGCAAGAGCCTTACCACACGAAGCGGCAGCTCCCTTAAGCTTGATGACTCCAAAGGTAGTGTCACATTAGCTGATCCTGGGAAAACAAGCATTCACATGGACGGTTCTGGTAATGCCACATTTGATTCGTCTGACAAAATAATCATCTCCTGTGGTAGTGCTTCCATTGAGTTACACAAAGATGGTACAATAAAGATAAACGGTAAGAATATATCGGTTGATGGAAAGAATATCAAGGTAGACGGAACGGATTCCATCAAGCAGACAACAAAGCAATATAAGACAACAGGTACGCAGTCTGTAAAAATAAAGAGTAATGCGCTTGTTGAGCAGAAAGCAAAGAAAGTAAAGATTGAAGCTGGTAACACAGTAAGTATAAAGGGAGCTGTAGCTGCAGATATAGAATCTGTTACGACGAATGTCAAGGGTAGCGGTTCCGTCAATCTCAATTAGTTTTAGATTATGGTGTCAAACGAACATAACCCAATAGCAGAACGCATAGGCAAGATACAGGCTGTCTGGAAGTCAAATATGGCAGGAAAGTCTGCTTATAAACTTGTCAGACTTGTTATAAGAGAGGCTGACCTTCCCATTGTCAATGGTTTTTTGAAACTGGAATCCTCTCCCTATGGCAAGATAGAAGAAACTCCTGTTGTGATGCTTACTGATTTTGCAGATTCGCAAACCTTTGCGTGGCAGCTATGTAACGATTGGCTTGAAGAGTATTCACGTGCATTGGAACAGTACCCGCAACTCCCTTGGAAGGAACACACCCAGTATCTTACCAAGGTAAAGGAGGCTGAACCTATTCAGCAGGAAGCACTGTTGTTATCTGTTTTGGAAAGTTTCAGTCAGAGTCTTCCGAACTACGGACAAAAGATGCTTCTTCTTGGACTTGTTCCCAGACTATTATGTGGTTATGAACTGTTTGAGAAATGGCTGGGTGAATTCTGTAAAACACTCCCATCTCATATTGCACTGCTTGTCATTGACTATACAGATAAAGAAGTCTATAGTACACTGGCATCCAGTCTGAAAGAACAATGTGTGACCATAAGGTTGGATAGTCTTGATATGGAAGGAGCTTATAACGATCTGCTTACACAAGGTAATCCAGAAGATCCTAATGTAAAGATTAGAAAAGTTATGGTCGAGATGGGCAAGGCTGCCTCCAAAGACCAAAGAGGTAAATTAGATGATCTTGGAGAACGTCTATTGGATATCGGTCGTGCATCTGGTCAGCCATCATTGTGGCTCTACACCTATATCGTCTATGCAGGTTTCCTTTTCCGTTACAAGGATGGACAGGCACTTGCATTATTGGATAAGGGGATAACCTTGTGTGATTCTCACCAGTCAGACAGTTCAGTAGCAGCTATGACAGTTACAGCTTATACCTACAAGGCATCATACCTGAACTATATCGGCAAACACGAAGAAGCACTTGAGTGGTTTGAAAAGACATTGGACTATTGTCTTTTACATAATGATATTATTAATGCCATTGGTGCTTGTCGAAATATTATAACTATATCTATTCTGAATTCAACGCAGGAGATAGGCTCCATGCTTCTTCATAAACTCCTTCCACATCTTTCAACGATGGAGGATGAAAGCCTTAAGCATACAGATTTCGTTCTTATTGCAGCTTTTCTTTTGTCCTATGATAAGAATATGACAAAGAATGGCCGACAAGATATTGAAGAGAGAATGAAGAGAATATATGGTGAGTTATGGGCCTCCCAAGCCACGATACAGCTACAGCAAATAAAGAACCCAAAACAACCAAATATAGATGAATTTAGTTGATACACATTTGACCCCTATATTGGGAATTGATATCCATTTTACGACATCATGGAATCCTTTTCATCCGTTCATTGGTTTCGTTATGGACCCGATGGACTATGTTCCGTTCATTGGAGCAACGGTTAATGTGAATGGGTTCAAAAGAGGAGTGTCTGATACGCAAGGTATTATTATTCCACTTGTTCACTTTCCTATAGTAGGTGCGTTTATAATGGCACCTATCATAGGTCATGATTCAATGAACTTTTTCGGAGCTGAAAGAGTATATGCAGAAGGTTCCCGACTGAGCGGAAAAGGATACTTCGTAATGACCTGTAATGACATTGGAATCCCTTTGACGATACAACCTGGACATAAAAAGTTTTGGCATCTGATTCCAACCATCTATGCTCCAACCTCTTATTCACTCCCTATTTCTTATGGGGCACCTGTTAACATTGGCGATCCGCTTGTCCCAGATTGGGCTGGTATGCTGAAAGGACTTGCCATGAGTTTTGGCTTTGGTGCTATTATGCATTTTGCTCGTAAGGGTATGAACAAGCTGTTGAAAAAGATAGCAGGAAAAGATAATCGCATCAGCAAGAAACTATGCGAGATGGGATTTGAGCCTATAAACCTTGTCAATGGTTCTGTTCTTTACGAAGGTACTGACTTTGCCTTTCAAGGTGTTATGCCGTTGGAGTGGAGAAGAGAGTGGAGCAGCGATAATGACTATGTTGGTATTCTTGGATATGGGTGTCAGAACAACTACGACCTTGATGTAATTCTTGACCCAGAGGAGGATGCTATCGGTGTACGCATCGAGGATGGAAGAGTCTTGGGCTTTCCTATGCTTGATGAGGGAGAAGAAGCTTATATTCGTTCAGAGCACCTGACACTGCGTAGAGGAAATGGAGTCTTTGAGACGTATGACCATAAAAGTCGCATTACCAAGACTTTTGAAAGGGTTTATGCTTCAGAAACAGATAGATGGAGACTTACATCCATTAAAAATATGTCTGGCCATACAACAGAGTTGCAATATGAAGCAGGAAAGCTGAAAGAAATCTCTGATGCAGCTGGAAGAAAAATACGTCTTGAATATGACGGTTATTTAGAAGTAAGAAGAGTTGTACTCTTGTCTACTGATGGAGGTGAAGATGAAACACTCGTTGAGTATAGCTATAACAAGGCTGGTGATCTGACAGGCATCACGGATGCCATGGGCAAGACTACTCATATTGAATATGAGAACCACCTTATGACGTCGAAGACCGATAGGGACGGTCAGACTTTCTATTGGGAGTATCAAGGAGAAGGAAAGAAAGCTCGCTGCATACACACTTGGGGCGAAGGCGGCTATCAGGAAGGCTGGATTGAATATCACCCAGAAGAAGGCTATAACGTAGTTGTCAATGGTGAGAACGAGAAGACGATTTATCGTTACACGCCTGAGCAGCTTGTTACTTCCGTGGAAGATGAGCTGGGCGTACGTGAACGCTACGAATATACAGAATACTATGAGGTCTATCGTGAGTGGGACGGCGAAGGACGTATGACAGGCTACTGCTATGACGAACGTGGTAATCTTACAGGTGTTATTCATCCTGATGGAACGGAGGAGACACGTGCCTATGATGAGGAAGACAGACTGATAACTGAAACTGATGCCTTAGGCAACCGTCGTGTCCTTGTTTATCATAAACCTTCCCAAGACGGTACACCTGTCAATGGAGAGGGACAGCTCTCTGCCGTCATAGAAGCCGACGACCGAGCTACTTTCTTTGAGTATGACACGCATGGACTGCTGTCTTCTGTGAGTCTTGATGACAGGACAGTACACCTGGAATACAACGAGCAGAACAACCTTGTCTCTGTAAAGAATGAGAAGGGTGTGGGAACACGGTGGAACTATGACCACAAGGGTAATGTTCTCTCAGTACTTACCTCTGCCGGTGCACGACAGACGTTCCGCTATGACCGCTTAAACCGAGTTACTTCTATCACTACTGGCAAACGCACGACGAACCTCCGTTACAATTCCTACGAGGATGTGGTCGAAGCGAGTGAGGGTTTTCACCGTGTGAAGTACAAGTATTCGCCAATGGGCGACATCCTCCAGCGTGAGGGCGAGGATGGCAGCGTGCTGCGTTTTGCCTATGACCGTATGGACCGCCTTCGTATGCTTACCAACGAGCATGGCGAGGAATATACCTTTGACCGCAACCTCCGTGGAGAGATTGTCGGTGAGACGGGCTTTGACCGTATGCACCGCAAGTATATGCGTGACCGCTCCGGACGTGTCATCCGTGAGGAAAGGGCTGGCGGCAGATGGACGGAATATGAGTATGACCAGCGAGGACGGCTGACACGCAGTAGCTTCAGTGATGGTACGATAGAAGCTTTCAGCTATGATGCGCTCGGCAGGCTTACTGAGGCACGCAATGCTACGGGAAGCGTTTCTATGGAGTATGACGAGGGCGGCCGTGTGGTCAAGGAGTGTTTCAGTGGTGGTCTGCCCAGTGACAAGGGTACGACGGTGGAGAATATCTATGATGACCTTGGAAACCGTATAGAAACAAGGACTTCGCTTGGTTCGGTCGTACAGAATAGCTTTGATGAGGATGGTTTGCTCAGCCGTGTGACGGCATCTGGTGGTGGCGGTGAGAACTGGGAAGAGAAAATCGTACGTGACAGCGAGGGGCTGAAGATAGAGAAGATATTCTCTGGTGGCATCCGTATGACACGTACCTACGATGCCTATGGCAATGTCATCTCACAGAAGAGCCGTTCGTTTCGTCAGGACGGCTACGACCGCCGCTATGCGTGGAATGCGTCGGGACGTCTGCAGAGTGTGATAGACGGAATTACGGGAGGCAGGACAAGCTACGCCTATGATGCGGTTGGAAGTCTGATGAGCGCTCGTTATGAGGACGGTACGGACGACTATCGTATGCCAGATGCCGCAGGCAACGTCTTCCGCAGTCGTGACCGCAGGGACAGGGAATATGGCAAAGGCGGAAGGATTCTCCGTGACCGTCATTATGACTATCTCTATGACGTAGAGGGCAACCTTATCCTGAAGACTCCACGGCGTGGACTGACACAACATCCGAACCACGAGGTGTCGGAGGAAAGTGGCACGCATATTGCTTGGCAGACAGGTGACTATGCCCATGAATGGTATGGCAATGGTATGCTCAAGGAGGTGCGGCTTCCTTACGGTAAGACTGTTCGCTTCGAATATGATGCCCTTGGGCGTCGTACGGCAAAGCTCTTCAATGGTCATGTCTGTCGCTACCTTTGGGACGGCAATGTGATGGTGCAGGAGTGGCAGTATGAGGAGAAGGACCGTCCGCAGCATAGCATCGACGAGTTCGGTCGCATCCGTATGCAGGGTGAAGAACCAGTAGAGAACCTTGTCACATGGGTGTATGAGGAAGGCTCGTACGTTCCTGTAGCAAAGATACAAAACGGTGAACGCTACACGATTATCAGCGACTATATGGGTCGCCCCGTGGAAGCGTACAACAGTTATGGTAACGTAGTCTGGCAGGCTGACTATGATATCTATGGTGACCTCAGAAACATAAAAGGTATCCGTGACTTCATCCCCTTCCGCCAGTTAGGACAGTATGAGGACGATGAGACTCGCCTCTACTACAACAGGTTCAGATATTACGACCCGAAGATTGGTAATTATATCAGCCAAGATCCGATAAGGTTGATGGGAAATAATCCAACGCTGTATGGGTATGTGAGGGATTGTAATGTTTGGTTTGACATATTTGGACTTTATTTACATCGTCCTTATATTCGTAAGAAAACACGAATAGCGATAGAAAAGAGTGGGACTATTATTGATGGGCGTTTTTACGATACTGTGGATGGCATGGATAATGCTATTGCCATAGAAGGAGGAAAGAGACGTAATTATTCATTGGGTGACGGTGAGTATCATTTAGGGCACAAAGAAGGACATGAATATAGATATTACAAAGAGTATGCAGAAAAGAAAGGCATGACTCAAAAAGAATTTAATGACCTTATGAATAATCCTGCTATTTATCAAATAGAAGATCCTCATACGAATATGTCACATGTCAGAGAAGCAAAAGCTAATCCATTAACACAAACAAATGGTGAAATGAAAAATAATATTGTAAGTTGTAAGTCGTAATTAAATTATTTTATTAGATTATGAAAAAGAATAAAATAAATAAAAAAAATGATTTTAGCCGATTAGAAATTGTTGAGCTTATTAGTCATAACTATGATTTTGACAGATTCAAAGTCTTTTTAGAAGAGCATAGTGGACTTGATTCTGTTGATGAGTTTGGACGCTCCGCTCTTATCAATTGCATTATTGCCTTTAGAAACCCAGTTGAAGATTGCCCCTTTGCTAACGAATATGCGAAGAAATTGATCGAATTAGGTGCAGATATAAATAAACCAGACTTGAATGGTTATGTAGCACTCCACCACTGTATTCTGTCAAAAAACTATGAGATGTTTGATTATCTGCTTACAATCCCCAACATCAATATTAAGGTAGAGCCTGGCCTGCTTGGATACGCCCTCTCACATGACATAGACTATACTCCGAATATCATCAAGCTTCTTGATTTGGGCTTAGACCCGTTCAAGAAAGGAAAAATATTCTCTGCATACCAGATTTTGGTCGGCATTGATAACGGTACAGTTAAGATAGGTGATCAGACTAAAAACGTAAAGCCAATATTAGAGCATATAAAACAACTGTATGGGGATAGGACAGAGTAACGAACTGTCATCTAATATGAAAATGAAATATTCTTGATATCCTTTTAGTGAGCAATAAGGTTTCTCTCACTGTTCAGAGTGATTTTCCGAATAGTGTTTTCTTGGGAAAGTAATATCTATAAAAAGTTTTTTAGTTTGGATATAAAGTAATGTAATAATTGGTTTGCTGTACACATAGGTTTAAAGCTATGATTATATGAACAATGTCTTCCACAGTCGTGATCGCCATTATGGCTATCTCTATGATGTGGAGGGTAATCTTATCCTGATAACTCCACGTCGTGGACTGACACAGCACCGAACCACGAGGTGTCGGAGGAAAGTGGCACGCATATTGCTTGGCAGACAGGTGACTATACCTATACGTGGCAGGGCAATGGTATGCTTAGGAGTGTAACACGCCCTGACGGAAAGACCG
>NZ_JACD01000036.1:0-95211 GCF_000517825.1 Prevotella sp. ICM33 | reverse complement strand
GGTGCCCTTTTGAGGTCTAACTAACGCCCTTTTGAAGTCCAATTAAGCACCTTTTATTTTACCACTTGATAACTACTTGATTCTCTGCTGATTGCAAACCTGCGTCTTATATGTATTTTCGCCGTTAGTTATAGATATTTTCCTTGAAATTATGTAATTATTTTTCAAACCTTTGTCTGCATATTTTCAAAGTCTAAAAGAAATGATTTTCATTGTCAGAGGATGAGAATTGGATAGATAGTTGACAGTCTTAGCCAAATTAGGAGAAATCCTCTCCTTAAGTAATATATTATCTTAAAGAAAGGATAAAGCTATTTATTTTTAACTATCTATACAACAGACAGGTTACTACAATATTACAGGCACTTTGTAGACAGCGCTACAAAGTGCCTGTAATCCTTTATAAACAATGATTAAACTGTCTCAATGTTATCTGCTTGTAAAGCTGCACCGATTGCCGTACAATACTCAGAATTCTTCGGAATAATAAAGCGGACATCGTATATCTTCTCCATAACAGGGAAAAGGAGTTCGCATTGTGGCAACAGGCTAAGATTACCTATGAGTACAAAGTCACGGATATCGCTATTCAAAGAACTCAAGATTGTTGCTGAACCGATAGACTGTAACACCAGACCTATCAAGCCTAAGGCAATATCTTCACGACTTGCATTAGCCTGTGCATTAGCAAAGAGAGATGCAGTAGCATCCATTGGCAAGCCTGGAAGTGGACTGGTTGAGATGTCTTTAATCTGAAGATTGATACGAGAAATATCTCCCTTATTGGCTAAAGCTATGATTTCGTTAATATTATCAGTCTGTAACAACAAACGTGAAAGACCACTCAATGTACCTCCACCAATACCGATACCACCAATGTGACGTACCTCATTGCCATCACAAAGTACAAGTGAGGTACCCGTACCCATAGAAACTACAATCATACGTTGCAACTTCGACTCAAACTGAGCACCTAAGCCATCAGCCAAAAACTCATCTGCCTTAGCCGTTGGAAGTCCATAAACAGGCTTATCAATATAGTGAGCGCCTACGCCCGTAAGCATAACACGCTCAACCTCAGACAGGTCTATCCTATTGTCATATAGATATTTTCCAAAAGCTCCATACAAGGACGTTACTGGATCAGTAGCCTTGATACGCAAAGGTTTAATAACCTTTCCCTCTCTGATTCCAACAATCTTGGTTGTTGAAATACCCACATCTATACCGATGGAAATCTTCATACACCTTATATAATTATACAGAAGTCTTGCAAAAACTGCTTTCTGAGAAAAAATGAATAAACCAAAATATATAAGAATTTACACCAAATAACCACTCATAAAGAATCATCTCTATGCAAGTGTTGGTAACAGTTTAAGTCCTTATAACATCATTAAATCCAATACTCCACATCAGCATGAAATACAACTTATAATGTCGCAAAGGTACGAAAAACCTTAAAGTTTAGAGCATTTACCGAGATATTTTACAAAAAAGACACAAAAATATTTCTCTATTAAGCTGAAAATGAGTATCTTTGCATTCCGTTATAATGAGAGATTAGAAATAAACATCAATAAAGAACAAAAACAAAATGACGAAAGCAGATATCATCAATGAGATTGCAACGTCTACTGGCATCGCCAAGAAGGACGTTTCAGCTGTGGTTGAGTCTTTTATGGAAACCATCAAAGACAGTTTGTTGGAGAAGAAAGAAAATGTATACCTTCGTGGTTTCGGTAGCTTCATCGTTAAGCACCGTGCGGAAAAGACAGCTCGTAACATCTCAAAGAACACGACTATCACTATCCCAGCACACGATTTCCCAAGCTTCAAGCCAGCAAAGACCTTCATCGAGGATATGAAGAAATAAATTAAACATAAATACAATAACAATTTAAAACAATTTAAAGCTATGCCAAACGGAAAGAAGAAAAAGGGACACAAGATGGCTACGCACAAGCGTAAAAAGAGATTAAGAAAGAACAGACATAAGAGCAAGTAAGCCCCAAGGCTGAAAGGCTTTACAACTGACTTTCAATAATATGGCGGGGCGTGTCATCGCAATATACTTCTCTTCCCTGGAAGTGCGACGACAGGTTCCGCATTTTTATTTTATCTATAAGTATCCTTTAGCATCATTGTAGAGACTATAAAAGACGCTAAATGATAGCTTATAACAAACGAAGAAGATGACAAGCGAAGTAATTATTGATGCCCAACCGAAAGAGATTTCGATAGCGCTACTCGAAGACAAGCGTCTGGTTGAATACCAGCGTGAGCCAAGAGAGGCGAGCTTCTCGGTTGGAAACATCTACGTGGCAAAGGTAAAGAAACTGATGCCAGGGCTGAATGCCTGCTTTGTAGATGTAGGTTATGAGCGTGACGCCTTTCTTCATTATCTTGACTTAGGGAGCCAATTCAACTCCTATGCAAAGTATCTGAAACAGGTTCAGAGCGACCGCAAGAAACTTTATCCCATTCAAAAAGCCACTCGCCTACCCGACTTGCAAAAGGACGGAACAGTTCAAAACACACTGCAGGTAGGACAAGAGGTGATGGTACAGATTGTTAAAGAACCCATTTCCACCAAAGGACCTCGCCTTACAGGCGAAATATCATTCGCTGGCAGATTCCTGGTGCTTATACCATTTGGGCATAAAGTTAGCGTATCTTCTAAAATCAAAAGCGGAGAAGAACGTGCACGCCTCAAACAGCTCATACAGAGTATTACCCCAAAGAACTTCGGTGTAATTGTCCGTACAGTAGCTGAAGGAAAGCGCGTAGCCGAGCTTGACGCTGAGATGAAAGTCCTACTGAGCCGCTGGAATGAAGCAATCACAAGACTGCAGAAAACGCAGGAACGCCCTCAACTTGTGTTTGAGGAGACTGGACGTGCTGTTGCGATGCTGCGTGACCTCTTCAATCCAACCTACGAAAACATCTACGTCAACGATGACGAGATTTGCACTGCCGTTCGACACTACGTCTCTCTAATAGCCCCTGAAAAGGCGGGCATAGTGAAGAAGTACACTGGTAAGGTGCCAATCTTTGACAACTTTGACGTTACGAAGCAAATAAAATCAAGCTTCGGTAAGACCATTAATTATGGTCATGGCTGCTACCTCATCATCGAACACACAGAGGCAATGCACGTTGTAGATGTGAATAGTGGAAACAGAACGAAAGAAAAAGCACAGGAACAGAATGCGCTTGACACCAACCTTGGTGCTGCCGATGAGTTAGCTCGCCAGCTTCGACTGCGTGATATGGGTGGAATCATTGTCGTTGACTTCATCGACATGAATCTTGCTGAAGACCGCCAGATGCTGTATGAGCGTATGTGTAAGAACATGCAGAAGGACCGTGCACGTCACAATATCCTTCCTTTGAGCAAGTTCGGACTGATGCAGATTACTCGTCAGCGTGTACGCCCAGTAATGGATGTAGATGTAGATGAGAACTGCCCTACTTGTTTCGGTAGTGGTAAGATTCGTTCAAGCATTCTTTTTACCGATCAGTTGGAGCGTAAGATAGACCGATTGGTTAATAAGGTTGGAGTAAAGAAATTCTATTTGCACGTTCATCCTTACGTTGCAGCTTACATTAACAAGGGTCTTATTTCCTTGAAACGTAAGTGGCAAATGAAGTATGGTTGGGGTGTAAATATCATTCCTTCACAGAAACTTGCCTATTTGCAGTATGAGTTTTATGATGCAAATCAGCAGTTCATTGATATGAAGGAACAGAACGATAAATCCTAAACTAATAACTAAGTCGTTAGATAAAACGAAAGGTTTACAACATTAGAAATCCGCAACCTATAATATATAAGGTGGCGGATTTCTTTTTTTCTCTACTTTTCATATTTCATAAAAACTTAGACTTCAAACCTAAGAGAAAGTCAATTTGTCAATAATTTTCCTCCCTTTGATTTTTATTAAGGCTTAATTACACTCGAATTAACGCTCAATTAACTTCTAAAAGATGCCCTTTTTAGGTCTTACTAACGCCCTTTTGAAGTCCAATTCAGCACCTCTTGCAAACCATTTTTGTAACTTACTAATTACAAGATAGTTACAAGGGTGTAGGGAAGAGTGCTTTTATGCTTATTTTAAGTGGGAAACATTAGTAACAATGTAAAATAAATTCGCATCAACAAAAACGCCCTCACCTGTCTAAAAAAAACAAGTGAGAGCGTTTGATATATGGTCTAATAAACGTTTTAAGCCGGAATGACTTTAAAGCGTACTCTGAATGCACGTTTCTGTTCATCCCAGTTTGTACCCAACATTTCAAAGCGACCAATCTGAGCGGTTGAGCGGACGTGCTTACCTATGCAAAGGCAGACATCAAAATCGCCGATACGAACGAGTCGCAACATCTCTGAAGCGTCTTCAGGTAGTCTATCAACAGTGACACCTTCGGGGATATTATTGTGGTCGACCATTTCAAAAGTTACGGGCAAGTCTTCAGCAATCAAACGATTCATCTCATCCTCTATCGCCTTTTCCTCCTTACGATCAGGCTTATGATCAAGGATAAAAGTCATCTTGCTCTTCTTCCGTTCGATATGAGCATTATTGCTACGCTCTGTGCCAAACATACGAATCATCACCTGATTCAGCAAATGTTCAGCCGTATGGGCAGGAGGGAACTCCTCTTTGTTATGCGAATTCAATACGTAATCCACAGCCTACTTCTATATTTTAAACTTATAAATTCTACCATAGTTTGCCTCTACATCCAATGCTACCTGACCGTCACGCTTCAAGTCTACTACCTTTGCAAAGCCTGAAAGTAAGTCGGTCATCTCAACCTCCTGCTCTGGAATCCCAAGGAAATCGAAGGCATGAGCAGGAATAGTCACATTGATTTGTACTCGTTCTTGGTCGAAATTAGCAACAACTAACAACACTTCATCGTCTGCCTTACGCAAGAAAACAAACTGTTTATGAGGATTAAACTGGTGGCTCTGCTGGTTGACATACATTAAATCGAAGGTCAATCCTTCACGCACAGCTTTCTCCCAATTACAAAAACGGAGAAGTCCTTGATAGATTAGTGAGAGTTTCTTCTCATCTGTTATCAAAGTATCACGATTAAAGAAGCCTTTATAGATAGCATCACTCGTCCAATAGTCAAAGATTGTTGAGCGACCATCCTGCCCTGAGAAACCTTCTTTATCCATACCTCTTTCGCCAAATTCCTGACCAGCATATACCATAACAGGATTCTGTTGAAGCAGAGCAGACACGATCATACCCGGAACTCCCTTCCAAGGATTACCCACGAAGAAATCAGAAGCAATACGTTGCTCATCATGGTTCTCAAGAAAGTAAAGCATATGGTCGCGGATATCGTCAACCTTCTGCCACTCATGTGTTATAGACGAAGCGGAACGTTCACCACATATCACACCACGAATACAATCATACATTCCAACTTTGTCATAGAGATAATCGAATCCTGACTCTACATACATACGATATTGATTAGGATCATAAACCTCACCAATAAATATCATTTCAGGATAACGCTCCTTAACCTGCTGTGTTGCGTATGTCCAAAACTCATGTGGAACCATCTCAGCCATGTCACAGCGGAAACCATCAACACCCTTTGCTGCCCAGAAAAGAAGGATATCAGTCATCTTATTCCATGTAGAAGGGACAGGATGATAGTGATAACTTCTTCCACCAGCATCACAATAGTCTACACCATAGTTTAGCTTAATGGTCTCATACCAGTCGTTCTGCTGAGGGTGAGAATCGAAACGATCGTTACCAGTACACTTGGCTGGGAACTCATGATAAGGCTCAGCGTCATGAGCGTATGTATTCTCAACAACTCCAGAGAGGTCAAGCTGTTCGCCCGGACAGTAATAGAAATTGTTCTGAGGGTCAAAGTGCTTACCTGTATCATCACCTTCTCCGAGGTCTTCAACATCCTTTGGCTTAGCAATACTCTTGTATTGACGAGCTACATGATTAGGTACAAAGTCAATGATTATCTTCATACCTTCAGCATGTGTACGAGCAACTAAAGACTCAAACTCTGCCATACGTGCATCCACATCCACCGCAATATCTGGGTCGATATCATAATAATCGGTAATAGCATAAGGCGAACCAGCACGTCCCTTTACGACACGAGGGTTCTGTATAGGAATACCAAAGGATGAATAATCAGTACATGTAGCATGACGGATAACTCCTGTATACCAAAGATGAGTGACACCGAGGTCATGAATGTGACGTAACACACCCTCATCGAAGTCATTCATCTTCCCTACTCCGTTCTCTGCTAAGCTACCATACTCCTTCTTAGTTAGATTCTTATTACCAAAAGTACGGGTGAAGACTTGGTAGATAACTAATTTAGTTTTCATAAACAAAATAAAAAGAAAGTCCCTCCTTCGTCCCCTCACTTTTAAGAAAGAGGACGGAAGAGGGAATCAGTCACTTAATAATAAGGTAAGCCTTATACACCGTGTGCATTAACAGTCTTGTCGATACGACCGAGCATACCCTGCAAAGCAGCACCAGGTCCGCACTCAACGAACTCTGTAGCACCATCGGCAATCATATTCTGTGCGCTCTTTGTCCAACGTACGCTTGATGTAAGCTGAGCGATAAGATTCTTCTGAATCTCAGCTGGACCAGTGTGTGGCAATGCGTCCACATTCTGATAAACAGGGCACTTTGGTGCATTGAAGGTAGTTGCCTCAATAGCTGCCTGCAACTCATCCTTAGCTGGCTGCATCAATGGAGAGTGGAAAGCACCACCTACCTTCAATGGCAATGCACGCTTAGCACCAGCCGCCTTCATCAACTCGCAAGCCTCATTGATACCCTCTATTGAACCAGAGATAACCAACTGACCAGGGCAGTTGAAGTTAGCTGCTACACAAACCTTACCTTCTTGAGATACAGATGCACAGATTTCCTCAACCTTCTCATCAGGCAAACCGATGATAGCTGCCATAGTACCTGGGTTCAGCTCACAAGCCTTCTGCATAGCATTAGCACGAGCAGCAACAAGCTTCAAACCATCTTCAAAGCTCAATGCACCAGCAGCAACGAGTGCTGAGAACTCACCCAAAGAGTGACCTGCTACCATATCTGGCTTGAACTCATCGCCCAAGCAAAGAGCTGAAATAACGCTATGGAGGAATACTGCAGGCTGAGTAACTTTAGTCTCCTTCAACTGCTCGTCTGTACCAGCAAACATAATCTCGGTTATCTTGAAGCCAAGAATCTCGTCAGCCTTATCGAAAAGTTCCTTTGCTAATGGGTTGTTGTCATAGAGGTCCTTACCCATACCAACAAACTGAGATCCCTGTCCAGGGAATACAAATGCTTTCATATACTATTGAATTGTTTAATTATTAATATTCTACAGAGTGCAAAGATACAGAAAAGAAAGGAGATAGAAAAGAAACTAAGTAAAAAACACGATGTGCTTTGCATCACTCTAACCATGTAGAAATAATTTCTTGTTATTTCCACTATGTATTTTGCATCAATAAGATTGTATACATTAGGTTTGTATAAGAATACTTTGGGGTTATAAATTGCCAAAGAACATTCACTTTGTCAGCATTTCCAATGCCATCGACATCCCCTAAGACAAACATTACTTACCCCCTTTAAAACCATATGAGTCTTGTCTTTACCTGTTCTTATAATGGATGTTACAAGTTCAGAAAGTCATCCGCACCATCCGTGCGAAGGCTTAGCACGTGTAGTGCGAACGTCAAACACCATTCGTGTTGTTGGTAGATAGCTTACCATACATACCCAAAACGAAAGAAAAGAGTTGTATTATCGAAAGGATATAACACCTACTTATTCATATAATAACCATTACCTTTACATCCAAATGGGCTAAATGAGCAATATAATTACATTATTGAAAAGACATAACAAGTTGGCGACCAGCTAATAAAGCAATAAAGCCTAATGCAAGGGAGGCAATGATATAAAGGGAAGAAATAATAAAACCATCCCCTCCCTTTAATAACGTTGCATGCTCATTCATGAAAGTAGAGAAGGTTGTAAAACCTCCACAGAAACCAGTAGTGAGCATAAGGCGAACAGCAGGATTGACTCCGCCATTATCACTGGATAATGAAGAGAAGATACCTATAAGGAAACAGCCAAGCACGTTGACGACCATTGTTCCCAAAGGGAATGAACCTACTACAGCAAGTTGTACATACTTCGAGATAACCATTCGAAGACTGCCACCAACAAAACTTCCAATACCTACTAAAAGAACATCCTTTATCATACTGAACGAACAATTATTTTTGTCTATAAGGCTTAGAAAACCAAATTAAAACCAAATCGAATACCATTCTTTGAGATACCCGGAGCATGTGTATAAGTTAGTCGACGAACGTAATCTACCTCCAAAAACTTGAAGATATTATGTACTCCAACAACAAACTCCATGTAAGGGTCGCGTGTCATAACACGTGTATCGACAGGGAACTTATACAATTCCGTATCATTAGCATTCTGTGGTAAATATGGGTTGTTCTTATCTGTCAAATGTCCCCACATTCCTTTAAAGGCAACATACTCACGCCACTTCAGCTTCTTAATGAGTGGAATACGGTTGAAAATCTTACCCTCTAAGTCCCATGCAAGATTAAACTGTGCATATCGGTCATTAAGGAATTCAAGTCCTTTCATGAGGTTGAATGTTCCTTGATGCTCGAAATAAGACGTGTTTACAGGAGGAGTGATGAGGAATTGGAATGGTACCTTATTCCATTGTGCACCACCTTGTACACGTGTATCAACATGTCCCCAACTTCCTAACCAGAAACGTTTATAGATAGAAACCTCCGTAAGATTAGTATTAAAGTCACTTCCTAAGAAATGCTTAATACCCATTGTATGTTTAATATTAAACTCAGGAGCATCAAGGTTCACTGCCATACGTTGCTGTTTTGAGTTGACATAAGATTGTCCTGGACGATAGTTAAATCCAAGACTAACCTCACTCACACGCAGTTTGTCAACCAGCGTACCATCCATTTTCTCATACACAAGCTTTCCTGTTGGCTTATTACTTTCTGTACGGAACTCAAAACTCGTAGCCAATCCATAATCTGTCTCCCACATGAAGTTAATCTTCTGACGATTTACAAAATACATCTGCTCAACCTTTATAGGGCGGAAAGTCATGAAGATATTATCCTTATTGTGCTTCAGATACTTGTCTGATGGAGACTCAACATCACTTGTTGATTCGAAAGATATGGTACGGATAGGGAACTCAATAGGCTGATACTCGGGCTTATTAAACGAGTATGTTACCTTTGCACCGTAATAATTACGACGCGACCGTGTACCATAAGCATAGTAACCCTCAAAGAACCAATGAGGATTAAACTTAGCTGTAGTACGGGCAGAGGCACGTAAACGAATGCCATCAACAAAGTTCTTTGAGATAAAAGTATTGACAGGACCAATATCAAACTTACTTGGCTTGTCTTCTGAACCTGTTTCAATGAAGTTCTCTATCAAAGCCTTGGACGCAAACATCACCCATTTGAAATGCTTTGTGCTTGCCATACGCTTGATAAATGAGTCCATTCCAGCCTCACTCTTCGTCAGTTGCGTTGTTCTATGTGCTGCCCAGAAATCATTATCGCGCAATTTAGCATTCGCATCATACGTTACCTTTGCCTTACCCTTAAATAGTTTATCATCAATAGGAGTAAAGGCATAGTTTGTCAGACCCGTTGTTCGGATAACAATAGCATGTTGTAAGAAATCAGTAATCTTAAGTTCAGCAACCATATTATCCGTTGTTAAGGCCCATTCCCCATTGCTTAACTTAGTGTACTCCTGCTCAAATTTCATCGCATCAACGAAGTTCACGCCCGTATTAGCAGGCAGTTGCATATCGCATCTCTTAACATGAAGGGAGCTGTCGTTTAAGACGTAGAGTTCACCTCGGAACCCGAAGTCTTGTTGATTGGCTGGCATAAACTGCAAACGGATACACTTGTCTTGATTAACATAGACCGTATCGTCGATATAAAAATGATAGAACGAAATCGCTGTAGAGCCTATTGGAGAAGGGAAACGCTTCTGAAGAAGGTCTATTTGGTCATCATAAAGATTGATATCCTTAAAGAGATCCTTCACAATCGTATTCAAAGCCTCACCTGTTTGTATAAGTTTTGAAATACCTTTAGTAGACTGTCCTAACACGATATCCTTTTCATCACGTGGGTTCTTACGGTAAAGATGCTGCGTAAGCGTTTCATCTACAGAGATTGGAAGAATGAGTTTGTTATTATAAGGACAAGTTTCTACTTGGTCAAGAAGCCAAGGAGCTTTCTTAAACATAGAGCCTTCAAGGTCATCAGGAGTAAGGTTATTTAGCGCCATAGTCACCTTCTGATACTTATCATACTGATAATAATCATGGTTTTCCAAGTGAGTTTGCTTTTTCGCAGCAATAACTCGCCTCATCAACTCTACTGCTGGGTTATCCTTACGTGAATATTTATGACGACGTTTAGCCTTCACAACAATACCCTGCAACTGCTTAGAGTCTGCGATAAGCGTCACTTTCAATTCTCTTGAAGTATGTGCAGTAATCTTAATATTACGTGATTTATAGCCAACAGCAGTGATTGTAAGTTGTTCTCCTACTTTTCTTGCAATAGAGAAATGACCATTCGCATCACTCGAAGCACCTAACTTTAAATTCCGATAGACTGCATTCGCATAAGGAATACTATCTCCTGTTTGCCAATCAACCACATAACATTGAAGTAGCGTACTATCTATCACAGCTGGTTTAGCGGCTATCTTAGCCAATGAGTCCATCATTTGCAGCAACGAATCAGTTGCTATTCCCATCGAGTCAGCTGCTGTCAACAAGGAATCTTTACCTACAAACGAAGAGTCTTTACCCACCAACAATGAATCAATGTGCATAACATAAGGCTTTGAATTAAAGTACAAAGACTTAAATGTATATGCATGTGCTGAAAATGATACGAACACAAAGAGGAGAGCAACTATCACTCTCAACCTTATCATTCGCCGTCCTCCTCTTGTCTTATCAAAGACAGAAGATGTATGATCACGCATGTTTAGCCTCATTAATCTATTCATATTTTACTTTAGTTTTAGAATCATGCAAGACAACTTACTATCGTCATTTTGCATTCAAGCGTCCTCCCATCCCATAAAAGGACTTGGAGGACTTCTCTGTTAATTGAGGAGATGACTAATCAATCTCCTCATCAGCTTCGTATCCACCCATTTCTCGAATGGCATTCTTCAGCATTGTATACTGTTCAAAGAGATTATTGACAGCTTCCTCACCACGAGTGAAATCGTGCATTGGACTCTTGAGGAAGATACTCAAGAAACGCTGAATACCATAACGACCAGCCCTTGCAGCAAGATCAGAGAGCAACGTAAGGTCAAGAAGCAATGGTGCAGCAAGGATGGAATCACGACAAAGGAAATTAATCTTTATCTGCATTGGGTAACCCATCCAGCCAAAGATGTCTATATTATCCCATCCTTCCTTGTCATCATTACGAGGTGGATAATAGTTGATACGCACTTTATGATAGATATTACCATAAAGATCGGGCTGCTCATCTGCTCTACAAATGGTCTCAAGTGTCGACAACTTACTTACTTCCTTTGTATGGAAGTTAGCTGGTTCATCAAGAACTAAGCCATCACGATTACCCAAGATGTTCGTTGAGAACCAACCAGCAAGTCCAAGGTTACGTGTCTTAATGATAGGAGCAAAGCCCGACTTAACCAATGTCTGACCAGTCTTAAAGTCCTTACCAGCAATAGGCATACGTGTCTTCTCAGCCAATTCCCACATAGCAGGTATGTCAACCGTTGTATTAGGGGCACCCATGATAAACGGACAACCTTCCGTCAAAGCCGCATAAGCATAACACATAGACGGAGCAATATGCTCTCTGTCATCTGACTTCATAGCTGACTCCAATTGCTCAAGCGTCTTATGGTATGCCTCATCGTATGGTACATAAATCTCGGTAGAAGCTGCCCAGATGACAACAACACGTTCGCAGCCATGCTCTTTCTTAAAGTTCTGAATGTCTTTCTGCAATTCCACCACCATATCCCAGCGTGTCTTGCAGTCTTTAACATTGTCTCCATCAAGTCGCTTAGCATAGTTTCGGTCGAAAGCTGCCTTCAAAGGCTTGATAGCCATCAGTTCTTCGCGTACTGGTTCGATATCCTTTGCCTTCAACACTTCAGCATATACTGCAGCCTGATAAGCATTCTGAGGATACACATCCCATGTACCAAAGACGATATCATCTAAGTTTGCCAATGGTACAATATCTTTGTAATGAAGATATTTCTTATCAGCTCCGCGTCCTACACGGATCTTATCATATTGAGTCATTGAGCCAATAGGCTTCGTAAGACCCTTGCGTGTCATTAACACTCCAGTCATAAAGGTCGTAGCGACAGCGCCGCAACCAACGACCATTATTCCTAATCTACCTTCTGCAGGCTTTACATTTGTTTGCTTCATGATTATTACTGCAATATTTTATTAACGCATTATAGTGGCGTATATTGTCTTAATATAGGTTGTAGTTCAACTAAATTCTCAATATTATAATCTGCTACACACGTTGTAGGCTCTTCAGACGTCCACCCTTCGCCTTTTAACCATACGGTATGACAACCAAGTTCATGTGCAGGAAGTATGTCTTTGGTATAGCTATCGCCAATCACAACAACGTTTTCAGGCCTCACTTCCATAGATTTCACAGCTATATTAAATATCTGTGAATCAGGTTTTCGAACACCAACAACAGCACTTTCCGTTATGGTTTCAAAATAAGAAGATAAGCCAAACTCCTCAAGCACAACCGACATGTTGCCATAGAAGTTTGTCACCAAGCCTATTCTATAATGCATCTTTAAGTCCGACAGCACTTTTCTACTCTCTGCTATATTGGCTTTTACCTTGTCATAAATATCATTCAACAGAATTCTTTGCATCCGTTCAGCCTCAACTTTATCTGCCACTAACCAGCCACAGTCTACTAAGTACTCAAACTCTAATTTCAATTTAGACGTTAACATCGAAAGAAATGTGTCATGTGACTGTATAATAAGCTGCTTCCCTAAGGTACGCTCTGCATGTACATAAGCTTCACGAAACTGCTCTTCTGTCACTGGAATTCCGTTTCTTTTGTATGCATACCAAAGGAACTTTCCCCAGTGACAACCTGCTGTATCAAGCGTACCACCAAAGTCAAAGAGGAGAGTTAACCCTCCCTCCTCATCACATTGAGTAGCGTGTGTTCTCTTTGTTCTTAATGATATATCGTTTAACTCTTTGTTCATTCTAAATGGTTTAAGCAATATTAGATTGTAATAGACTGTCATTCAACATTAAATGATAAACAGAAAAAGTAAATCTTCAACATATTTTCAATCTTAAATACAGCCTAAGGAACATATAATTTACTCTTTTGGCGTAAGACTTTTACACAAATCTTCGTGCCGTTTGTGCATATAGATGTACAGAAGATTATATAAACTAACCTCAAACACAAAGTATATCCACGGACAATTCAACAAACAAGTGACGTAGATAAGAATAGCACGACTATTGAACGAAAGAAAATTTGTAAAAGGCATCAGCGGTCTGCTACCAGCTAAGAAGCGGTCTTTGAGTTCCTGTGGTACCTTATCTATACTTCCATACTTCTCTATCAATGCCGCATGAAACTTCTGAAAAGCAGGAGTTCTACGCTCCTGACTCTTACAATAACGTTGATAATTACTATGAAAAGCACGGTCCCAAAAGACTCCCTTCTTTCCTTTCAAGCTTTCAACAATAGCATGTTCGCGTTCGTACGAGTCAAGTTCTGAACCTTCTTTACCTTTCAAAAAATAAAGATGAATCTGTCGATAATAGTCGCTCAATGAACTTTGTGGGGAGTGACATAACAAACTTGCAACAGCTGCCAAACCTAATCCCCAAAAGCCCCACACCTCTGATGTGCCGGGTATTGGCTGATACCAGAGTCGTAAGACAATGGCAAGATAGATTGAGAAGAACCACACATCACCTGCAAATCCATCTAAACAGCGACCCTTCATAGACTGTTGACGAGTAAGCCTTGCCAACTGTCCGTCTGTTGAATCACAAAAGTTTGCCAACATCAAGAGGACAATTCCGATGATATTATGCAAGGTATCGGTAAAGAAAAACATTACACCCGCACCAATTCCAAGGAAGATAGAAAGAATGGTAATAGTATTAGGTGTAACACCCAAGCGATGCCAGAACAGGGCAAAAGCCAAACCTATGGGACGAGTAAAATAGATATCAAGCCATTCTTCCGTGTCCATAGACTTGAAAGAGGCACGAAGTAGACTGAAAAATCCCATCTTACCATCTTGCCCTTCGCCCAAATAGGGAGAAGAACTCTGTATGGTTAAATGAGAATTGTCTCCTTTTTGCTGAGCAGATACTCTGTGATTTTGTTGTTCTTTCATCATTATTTTCTGATTATTTACAGGTGATTTAAGTTGAATAATAATTGATTATCAACTAACTACAACTATCTACATCATCCATACACCTCTCATTAAAGGAAGATTTAAGAGAAGACTTAACCGCCGATTTCATTCGTTCAAAGATTGCCTTAGCAGCGTCTTTCCTACATTTTGAGAAACTGGGGAAGTCATTAAAATCAATGATAACATAACTGCCGTCTTCCCTTACTATCGCATCACCACCATAAATAGGCGTCTGTAATAAACAAGCTAACTTCTCCGCATCAGCTTGCAAGTTAGAAGATGAAAATGAATAATACTGTGGCTTACCATTCCTTTCTTCATCACCAAACTTTGTTTCAGTATCATCACCTGAATAATAATAACGGAAAAAGCCAGTACCTTCAACACCATAAAACTTCACAACGTCACCTTTTACGTGTGCTTGCGTCACAACATCTGTGATACCACGCTGCATAAAGGTTGATTTTATCTTTTCGACTTCTGACCAATCATGACAGAAACAGACGTCTTCTTTACTTTGTGCCGATGCATCAGCACGCTTTACCCAATACCCATCATCACCCTTATCAGGTGGCAATGGGAGATAGTTTTCACGCATCACCTTATCTACATTACTCCTTTGACAAGCCCGAACTCCAACCGATGGGTTAAGAACTCGTATGCCACTCTGCTCCAACTGCTCAAGACAATCTAACGCTTTGGGACTGCGAGCCATAGAAATAATTTGGTAATACACATTTACAGCGCCTACCGATTCAGCTGAAATTAACTGATTATCAGTACTAAAGTTTTCAACGAATTCACCTTCACTAATTATCTTAGCATCGTCAAAGAAGCAACCAACCTCTTGCAAGATAGCTAAGTCTTTCTCCTCAGAATTAGGTGAATAGCAGGCTGCACGTTGTATCAACAGGGTTTTCCCCTTACAACAAGAAGATAAGTTATTTACTCCTTCATCAGCCTTTCTTATATCATTTATATGGTCAATATCAAACACCTTTGTCAGCGGATAAGCTTCTATTTGCAAGCCTGCTGCAACCAATGCACGCTGAAAATTACGCATCCGACTCTCACCTTTCTCTATACAAGCCTCAAGAATATTAAGCGAGGGAGCTGTCAAACCATATATACCTGCAGAAATAAAGTAAGAATCGGCTTGAGGTGTATCATAATAACCATTAATACGCATGACATTGTCAACACCTACATAAAGTGGTTTTTCATCATCAATATAGTCTGTAACACCCATCAAAGCGTCTGTCCCCTGTGCTATCTTATCTTGAAAGGATAAAACATAATCATGAAACTCACTCTCGTCAAAGATTGTATCGACTGTTGTTAGGATAAAAGGGTCATCACGAAGGAAATTGCGCAACTCATAAAAACTATGCATTGAGCTCGGAGTTGATTTTACAACAAATCGTAGAGGGACTGGCAATCCATTCAATCCTTTGTCTTGTATCATCTTCAGATGGCTTGCCACATCAGACATCTGCTCATTACAGATAACAACAATCTCCGTGGCATTATTTCCCATGAAAATCCTTATTAATCTGTCTATGAGCCGTTCTCCCCTTACCTTCACCAATGGTTTGGGTTCGGTGACACCTTCTTGAGCCAGTCGTGAACCATCGCCAGCTGCAATAATTGCGAATTTCATCCCTGCAAAGATACATAATTCTAAGGAGATAAGCCCCTTTCTCTGTAACGTTTTTCTACTAAAACATAAACCAAAAGAAGCTTTTTTGGCTCTTTACCTACCCTACCTCAATAGTTATAATACAAAACTGATAAGTAAAGCTGATAAAGAAACCCATATTAAACAACAATTAGTTGCAAGAAATTTTATTACAAAAACAAAGGGCTGAAAGGCTTTAAAACCTGTCAAAATATACTGTTTGTAAGACTGTTGTAAACCAAAGACTATCAGACTGTTACAAAACCGCAAACTAAAAGGCGCTTAATTGGACTTCAAAAGGGCGTTACTTAGACTCCAAAAGGGCACCTTTTGCAAGCCTATTAGGCGTCTTCTTGAAGCCAAAAGAGCATATCTTACTTATAAAGGGAATGAAAAATCATGACAAAACAATAACAAATTGGATTCTAAACAACGATATCTAAGTTAACACTCAACTAAAAAATAGAATAGCAATTAATTCTTAAAGTAAAAATAACATGCTGGAATAAAAATAGAGGAAATAGCGTTTTAGACATAAAGAATATAAAAAATGGTAGAAACCTGAACAAAAACAATGCGTTTAGAGGTCATTATTGTTAATTTAATGTTAAAGCGCGAACAATCTAAATAAAAAATTTGCTTGATTGAATATTATATTCTATCTTTGCATATATAGAATTAGAGGATGATAACAACAACATAACACAGATTGTTTAAGACTAAAAGAAACCAATCCTCTATAGATATTCACAAGCCAAGTTGAGATTTAATTTGACTTGTATGAGATGAAAAGAGGTTATAAAAACTATTTTACTAAAGACATCAAAAGCAATATATAGCTACTTAGTTGCGTTAACCACGCAAGGATAATTCACGCAAATAAGAGCACGAAATACATAGGTTAGTTTTTTAAGGTGAAGGATAACAAAATTGTCATGGGTCCCACTCTATCTCATGTTGGGATTTCGAAGACATGCAGCCAGTCCTGATTTCACGTCGGTGAAATCAGGATTTTTTATTTGAAATATTTTGTTTTATCCGTTAAAGTGCCTATATTTGTAACCATATATGTTTAAAGATAAATACAAGCGAATAAGTTGTATGTTGCTCTTTTTCCTCATTGTAGGAAGAACTATGGCACAACAGCCCTTGACCTTTGAGTTGGAACACGTCAGCGACTCACTTTCATGGCTTTGTTTATATCCTAAGATAGAAAGCAAGACAGCACTGAAAAGACAAGAGAAGAATAAAAAAAGCAGAACAGCTATTGCGAAATGGCGGCTTCCCTACCCTGTTTATCGACTCGTAACAGGCGATATTAATGGAGATGGAAAGGACGAAGCAATCGTTGGGGTTATCAAACCGACTCGCTTCTATCCACAACCTGCACGCCGCCTCTTCATCTTTAAGCAAATAAATGGTAAAATACGCCCCATGTGGATGGGGTCGCGAATGGGTGGAATACTATGCGATTTTCGTTTTATTGAACCATACGTACGTACATTACAAGCAACCACCGATAATAAATACGTTGTTGCAGACTATGTTTGGGACGACTTTGGACTCTCTTTCGTGCGCTTTTTAACTGAAGCGATTAACCACGAAGAAGCCCTAAAACGATTTACTTCGAACGAATAAAACTAAAATATAACAATTTAAACCCAAACAAGATGAAACACAATCCCTATTACAAGCGAATGCAAAAGAACGCATCCAGAACTGTAGCTATTGCATTACTAATCTTGTTATTCTCACCTACTGCGTGGTCACAAAGTGAAAAGTCAGTTGGCAACACAGGTGATGCATATATTGAACGTACCCAAGAGAAGAAGGCTCCACTTATTCTTCCTGGTGCAGGAAAAGTCAATATTGAAAAATTGAAGGGTAAGATTGATACGCAGATGGACATCTCTAAACTCAATCTTGTAGAGCTACGTGCAATCAGAAACGCCTTTGCTGCAAGGCAGGGATACCCTTTCAAAGATGCAACCTTACGTGCATTATATAATACAACAACATGGTATAACGATGCACTTTGGGATGTCTCTGAAAAAGAAGAGACCACTGGTAAGAAGTTCTCACCACGTTATACGAAAGAACAACTTGCCTTTACAGAGCGCATCCGTGCAAGAGAAGCTGAATTACGAAAGCTGAACTTTAAACCAGCGAATAGTAAGGACGTGGTGAATATGAAGAACCTTATCAACCCATTCCAGCTGAAAGAGTTTGACCCAAAGCTATATAGCATGTTGGGACAGAATGGTTTTGCGATTGTTCCTGCCGAACATAATCAGCTTTTCCACGTATATGAGAAGAACGATTATGCTGATTTCCCGAGCTTCGTTACCACCGATCTCTATCTACAACTTTTCCACCTCTATTTTGATTGTGTTCTACGTGATGTAGAGGAGAAGCACTTGGACTCCCTAATGATTGTCTTTTCTTCCAAAATGGGAGCAGAGATGAAGACACTTACAAGCAGTCAGAATGCAGAAATAAAGGCTGCAGCAGAATATGGTCAGGCATGGTTTGCAGTCGCATCTTGGCTCTTTAGTCATGATAAAGCACCAAAATCAATAGCTACACTGAATGCCCCAGAAGCATACAAGAAGATGGTAATGGAAGAAATTACTAAGTCTTTCGAGGCTGAAAATGGATATTCTGAGATGCTTGAATATGACTCTCATACAGGAATGTTTGCTTATTCGCTCTTCCGTCCACGTGGTCACTATACCCGATCTAAGGTTTGTAGTCGTTACTTCCGTGGTATGATGTGGTTGCAAACAGCCCATTTTGGTACGGACAAACCTGCTAAGATGAAGCAGATTGCACTTATTGCCAATATCTTCAACCAACAACCAAAACTTAAAACCATATACGACAAGGTAAGTGAACCAATCACTTATCTTATGGGAACACCTGATAATGTTACCCTCATACAGGTTGCAGAACTTGTTAAGAAGATGAACTTACCTATAGAAAAGCTATTATCTTCAAATAAAGACATGGGTAAACTGACAGCAAACATTGAAGCAATAGCAAAGAAACAGACACGTATCGAGTTGAAGAAAACACATGGAACCAAATATGTTGTAGATATTATGCCACAGCGTTATCAACCTGATGCAGAGGCATTGATAGCTACTACGGATCAAGATAGCCCTATCTCTCTCCGCCCATGTCCAAAGGGACTCGACTGGATGGCTGTCATGGGATTGCCAGGTGCCGAACGTATTCTCATGGACGAGCTGAAAGAAGCACAGAAATGGAAGGATTTTCCAAAGGCATTAACCACTGCTCGTAAGAAAGTTGCTAATACTCCTTGGGAGGCTTGTGTAGCAAATCAATGGATGTACACGCTCCAGTCATTAGGTGACACCGCACAGTCGCTTCCTTATTTCATGCAGACACCACAATGGCAGAAGAAGAATTTGAACACAGCACTTGCTTCTTGGGCTGAATTAAAGCATGATGCTATCCTCTATGCAAAGCAGCCTATGGTGGCAGAGTGTGGCTCTGGAGGTCCAGAACCACCTGTCGTAAAGGGTTATATTGAGCCTAACGTGAAGTTCTGGGAGAAAGCTATTGCACTTGTAACAAAAATGGATAAAGTTCTCACCACTTACAATTTACAGACTGAAAAGGCAAAGGCTGTATATGAACGAATAAAGGAAATGGCTGAATTCTGCCGTGATATCAGTAAGAAAGAACTGAATGGTGGGAAGATAACTGACGAGGTATACAACCAGATTGAAATCATTGGATCAACTGTAGAGAATATCTCTTTGGAGCTTGTCAGCGAAGATAACCAGATGTTGCAGGGCTGGTCGGATGTGGTGAGTACCGACAAGAAGGTTGCTGTTGTTGCTGACGTCTTCACAGCTGCAGGTGAGAATGTTGCCATAGATGACATGTGTGTACTTTATGAAGGTGTTGGTCCAGCCTACGAAATATACGTTGTTGTAGAGATTGATGGCTCCCTTTACCTTACACGTGGCTCCGTCTTCTCTTATCGTGAGTTTACAAGATTGATGTCAGACCCACGCATGACGGACGAAGAATGGCAAGAGGAATTAAAGAAGTCACCAACAGGTGGAACGCCATCATGGATGAAAGAGATCATAGCTCCAGTAAAAGGAATGAGTGCTGATGATGAAGAGACATTCTATAGTTCGGGCTGTTAAAGTTACAATATGCTTGCTAACTCCTATCCTACTATCTTTCAGCGGGATAGGAGTTAATGATATAGACAAAAAGAAGTCTACTTCTAAAGAGGTAGACGACACCTTACGTATCGTTATTACAGGTGACCTTCTACTTGACAGAGGGATAAGACAGAAGATTGACATGGCAGGAGTTGATGCTCTTTTTTCATCTGGTATCGACTCGTTGTTCCAATCTTCCAACTATGTAATTGCCAATTTAGAGTGCCCTGTGACTAAAATTAGGGAGCGTGTGTTCAAACGTTTCATCTTTAGAGGGGAACCTGAATGGTTGCCTACACTACGTTGTCATGGCATAACACACCTCAACTTAGCCAATAATCATAGTATTGACCAAGGAAGAAATGGACTTTTAGACACACAAGAACAGATTAAAAAGGCAGGAATGATACCTATCGGAGCTGGTAGAAATATGGAAGAAGCAGCAGAGCCAGTACTCATTTCTACAAATCCACGCCATGTTTGGGTAGTTTCATCCCTACGTTTACCCTTAGAAAACTTCCTCTATCTTCCTCAAAAACCTTGTGTTAGTCAGGAGAGTATAGATAGTCTTATCATGCGAGTTAAACGCTTACGAGCCACAGATAAGAATTGTTATATTCTCCTTATACTACATTGGGGATGGGAACACCACTTCAGAGCCACTCCACAGCAGCGTGAAGATGCACACAAACTAATAGACGCAGGGGCTGACGCTATTGTTGGTCACCATAGTCATACACTCCAAACAATAGAGACATATCGAGGAAAACCAATCTATTATGGCATTGGAAACTTTATCTTTGACCAAAGAAAACCAATGAATTCACGGGCTTGTCTTGTGGAGTTAAGCATCACTGCAGAGAAGTGTAAAGCAAAGGCTTTACCTATAGAAATCAAGAACTGCACACCCTACCTTAGTAAATAGCGTTTTCAAATTGTGCTTATTTCTCACTTTTGGATAACTTTTCAGCGAAAAAGTTTGGAAGTTTACGTTTTAGTATATACTTTTGCAGCAGGTCTGAGGGTATGGCTTTGCACAAAGCTATACCATAAAGCAAAATGAAAAAGTAAACACAATATGAAGCGACAAGGACAAGCACTATCGTTAAAGAATCTAACAAAAAGCAATGTGTGGGACATTCAGGAAAACGATGTCTTCCGCCTTTGGGCACAAGCAGAACGTGACGCCGACTTAAGGGATAATGAGCGTCATTATATTGATGTAATCAAAAGTGCCTTTACCATAGAAGAAGTTAAGGTTGATAAGCCTGAAGTTATCAAGAAATACGAAGAACGTGGCTGCCAAGTTGGTCAAGTTAGACTTGATGAGGGTACCACTGTAAAATGGGCTTTAAAGAAAAAATCAATCCAACGTATTACTGATTTAACTTGGGAAAATATCCATCATATATCAGCTCAAAAGCTAATAGAAGTACTTGAGCGTAACTTTGGCGGTGGTTGGGAGAGCCTTCCACAGAGCGTACAGGATATTATCTTAAGTGGATTTGATATAAGTACAACTACGCTTCCGACCGCTCGTCTGAAGAAACCAGGTGGTCTTTATGAGAAGAAAGTCGCTGATGGCTTCGAAGTTCTTGAGATTTCAAAGGGCTCATGGACAGAAGCTATCTTTGCTAAGGAAAAGCCAATTTCAAACGTACCTACTACTAAACTTTCATCATTTGATGAGATTGGAGAAGAAGAAAACTTGAAGGATTTGGATGATGAAGACGAAATGATGCCTGAAGAAGAGAGAGGTACAGACGATGAGGACGATGAGGATTTCGATGAGGACAAGCTCACTGAAGAAAGCTATCGTACCACATTCGACACCAACCCAGAGGATTTGGAAATGCAAGCCGATGAGGTTGGAGAGGATGTCGACTTCTAAACAAACATAATAAAAATAGTAAGTGATTAACTAAATCACTATAAGAAAAGACCCAATCATTTGATGATGATTGGGTCTTTTCTTGTTTTCTAAGATTAATCTTGTACACGTTTTCTTACCTAATTCGCATTACCGAGCAACGAATAGCTACTAACGCGATGCGTTTGTTTTAGTGCTTTTTAGCCTTCTGAGCCAAAGCCTGACGACGAGCATTCTGAATCTCGAGGAAACGAGCATCCATACTGCTGTCAAACTCTTGGTTCTTAATAATGAGCCTATCCATAAATGTATGTTATCTTAAATACTTAATCGTATGCAAAGATACGTTTTCTAAGTAATCATAACAAATTTATACGAACTTTTTTGAAATCTTTTTAGTTACTTTTTGACCATAGTCAATACTATTGACTTACATCAAGCATCCACGTATTATATCGCAAACAAGACTAAAAAAGTTGGCTATGTCAAATATCTTTCCTACCTTTGCACTGAATTCGCAAAGAAAAATAAGTAATAACCGCAGAACCAAAGGGGTTCCGCACAAAAGAAGAAAGGATAACATTATGTTGACATTTGGTATTGTTACTATCGTTGCAGCAGTAATTGCAGAGGCATTGATTGTTTCAAAGAAGATTAATCTTGATTAGTAATTATCAAGTAACCAAAAGACCAGAAATTAAATCGTAAGCTGTTGAATTCGATGAACAGCAGACAAATAAAAAAGAAAAGCCGATGCGCCAAATGGTGTGTCGGCTTTTTCTATGGGTAATATTCTCTTATCTAATGATTATCTTCTCTCAATTCTACACCCTATTCTATCGTATTTTGCCCTCAATATCATTGGTGTCATCCATCCGCACATGTCGTGCTAAGCATGCGCACATATGGTGTTAAGCATCCGCACCACATGTACTAAGCAGCAATATGCCATTTGAAAAGTAGCTATACGTTGGTAGAGAATAGGAAAAAAAGACTGTAATAGTTCTTCTAACAAAACATTATAAAGCCTTAAAAAGAAGACATCCTTACTTTAGCTTATTGATAAAAGAGTAGTTTTTCTACTATCACTTTATACTAAAGGATATTAAGATCAGCAAGCGCTTTCTGTGCTATAGTATCGAAGTCTTCTCCTAATTCGCAGAAACTTAGAACACAATTATATGCAGCATGTCTCAATGGTAGGCTCTCACCTGCTAACGTTGTGTGTGCCTGATCAAGGAACTCATTAATCCCTCGCTCATTAGGTTCCATACCACGAGCAAACAAACGAGCAAGCAACTGATAGCCACAAAGCTGATACATATCACGGTTTGAAGCTATCCACTTGTATGCCAAAGCTGGTGCGAAGTCAAGATACTGAAGAAGATTAAAAGCCAATAACTCAGCCATTTCTTGTGTACGAAGGCGTTCCATCCATACTTCCACAAGGTCTTCATCCATTTTCTCAGCTGGCATAATAAGCGTAGCCAGTACCTGACACTCACGAATATCCTCTTTCCATAGTTCTATAGCGAGTTCATAATCCTTACCATATTCAACTGCCATCTTCTGCAAATCAGGGATTGGTACTCCCCAGTTTATCTTATACGTAACACCCTTTTGACGCATAGAGTGCGATGCAACTCCATTCATCAAGAGGCGGAAAGACTGTTTAATCTCTTTCAGTTTCTCGTGTATCTGTTCGTTCATTATCCTATTAATCTATATAAATTGATAAATTCTATTATGGCTTTTTTATACCACAACAGTTTAATTATTAAGTATTTGAACACCTATTAATAGTTGATATTAACCAACTAAACTCAACATTAAGAAGCAGTCAGTTTCAGAAATACCGTACATCTCCAATGTGTCAGCATCACTACGGAACTCTTCTAATAATTGTTCAGTACTCTTTCCACTCTTTACCATCCATTCACGGAACAATTCAACAGCACGTTGAACATTACCCATAGCCCACTGACAATAGCCTGCATTCAGATAATCTTCATGCGCTGGAGTTGATGTCAGCAGCGTGTCATACAACTGTGAAGCCTTATCAAGACTATTATCCGACAGCATTGCCCATGCAAGAACACGCTTCACATTCATGTCTTCCGGATATTGATAGTCAAGACGGAATAACTCTTCACGCACCTCGCTTGTCCTACCTAACTTCAAAAGAGCAACACAACGATTCATTGTGTAATTCTTATTACCTAGTTCTAATTTCAGCAACTCCGTATATACCTCTTCTGCAGTTTTATAATCCTCTGCGTCAAGTGCTGCTCTTGCTTTTCCTTTCAGCGCCCACTGATTATCAGGCTCAGCCTTCAACGCATAGTCGAAGAACTGGTAAGCAAACTCAGCCTTACCCATATGGATATTCGTATAGCCCATTAAGATGGCATATCGTGGGTCTGCACTCTGGAAAGTAGTGAGCAGTTCTGCAAGTTCCGTCATCTGCTGATGCTTATATAAGTGTGAAGCCAAGCGCAACTTGACATCATCGAGCCCTGTACCCATGAAGGATTTATACGTAAAGAAGAAGGTATCAGCAACAAAGTCACCCTTACCATTATCCTCAAATGGATTGATAAAGTCATTAGCTGTATGATAAAGACGGAAAAAACGGTAAAGGTCTTGTAAGTAGGTACGACGAATACTAATAGCATCTTCCACATCATCACTTTCTGCCAACGGTCCTAACATTGCATCAGAACCTATTACCTCCTTAATATCAGATGGTAACTGATTAATGATTTGTTCTAAAGCAAAAGCAAAAGAGTATCTATCCGACTCACAGAAATTACTTCTTTCCATGAGAGTATTTAAGAACTTTGTGTCTCCTAATTTACTTATCACAGGGCGTAAAGCAGGGTGATTCAAGTAGAAAGGAGTAAACCAATTCACCATATCATTGAAGAAAGGGAATCGCTTCATCTGACTGAAACCGCCAAAATAGATATCAGAACCTTGCTTCTGCATATCCATCATCTTGCGTACCTTCTCTTCCATCTGCTCCATGCGCTTCTCATCAGCATCTTGGTGGAGGATACTCTCTATCGCATCTTCTTCCTTTTCCATAATGCCAAGACGCCCGATTGTCAGATTAGAGTTGCGCATGATATCAGGCATAATATCACGTTGAATCTTGTCATTATCCTTCTCAGCATCCTTACTATAGAAGAACTGAATCTGTAAAGTCAGTAATTCACGAGTGATAGTAGGGTTCTCACAGAGCTCACGTATCAACGCATCCTGCTCTGGGAAGATGTCCATTCCTTCGAAGACTGCTAACACCCAGCCCACCAATGCACGCTGTCTTACATGCTCGTCTGTAGCCTGCTGATATACATTGACAAGTGTTTTGAACTTATTAATATCAAACTGATTCATTGCACCAAGGCTAATTGCACTTACAATTACCTGCTGATCAGTTGACATAACAGTAGGAGAAAGGAGCAATTCTGTATAGAATTTACAATCATCATCAGTCCATTGACACGATGTCCATAAGGCACTAAAAAGACGATTCATAAACGATTGGTGACGATCATATAACTCAGTACTCTTCTGTTCTCTTGTTTCTTCTGGTTGAAGTGAGAGCATTGCAATGTCTGAAACAAATGATTCTAAAACCGTACGAACGAAGTCATGGCTGGTATTCAGGTGGTCAATTACCCTAAAAGAGTTAACGTATGCACTAACATTCTTGCATCGCCAGCTAATCTCAAGGTCGGCAGCAACACGGTAAAGTCGCTGCAACAATGTGCTGTAGAGTGATTCACGATGACTATCTGAGAAGCCCCTTCCCATATAGTCTACCATCAACTGATAATCAGTTTTGATAGCTTCAAACTCACTGTGACCCATAAGTGATGGACGCTGAACATAAAGTTGCTCTAATACCTCAATGGCATTACTCAACCTTCTGTCCATTAAACAGTTTATAGCCTTGCTAAGAATCTCCTCTACATTCACTTCCCTACTCCTTTATATGATTACTATTCAGTTCTTACTTACTAACCTTACCACTGCTAAGAAAGTTGCGTGCCATGAGCAAGTCTGCCTTACGTGGTGGTCCAATCTTCGTATATTTGATATCAGGTAATGCACGTACAACAGATTCATCAACTTTCATATACTTCTGAATCAAGGCAGAATAATACTTCACACCATTCTTATTGATTTGCTCTACAGCCTTATCATAAGCCGCTGCAAAGGCTGCTTCTTCATCTTGACGACGCACTTTATCCATTATAGCCACCACACCAAGGTGTACACCAGCATCTTCCGAATTAAAAAGGGAATTATTATCTGCTGATAAAGCCTTTGTTATCTGTGGTTCAGCAAACCAGTAAGCATCAATCTCATGGTTCTGTAACATGGCAAGTCTCACCAGTACATCATTAACCTGTACACGAAAGACTTGATACTTAGGCTTTGCCTTCTTCACCGCCATATCAGTCAGAAGGTCAGTTCCAGAGAAACGAGTCATAGCAACAATCTTATCACTTAGGTCAGAGAGTTGCTTCAACTTCGAATCCTTGTCAGCAATCAGTTGCCAATTAAGATTCGTATCTGTCAGATAGTGCATCAGCACCTTGTTTCTATGTTTCAGTCTTTCTGTACGGACGAGATCACTAAAAGCTGCTTGTACACTTCCCCCAATCATAGCCGTATCACAATCCATCTGTGCATTAAACCTACAAAGTCTAATGTCAACCTTCGCTGTATCGTATAACAAGCTATCCTTCAATAGATATGCCGGAAGGCAATCCATCGTAGGCATCACAGCTATTTTATAAGCTTTCTGATAAGCTTCACGCTCAGCCAACTTCTGTGCCTGACGTTCAGCCTGCAGCTCCTTGTCGCTCTTACCGCAGCTGACAAAGGTAAGCACAGCCAGTATGAGCAGGTAATTAATACGTTTCATATAGTTGCAAAATTAAGAATAAATTTTGTAACTAAGAAAAATCTTATTACTTTTGTCTTACTTATGGCAAAGGACAAGATAGCTTTCGTCTGCAGTAATTGTGGACAAGAAAGTCCAAAATGGATTGGTAAATGCCCCAACTGTGGGCAGTGGAACACATTCAAGGAGTTCCGTATCGCTGCTGATACGGGTTCACAAGCCGCACGCAATGCCGCAACAACATTGCGTAATGCGGCTTCTGGCGGCTCTGTTTCGGCTTTAGCAAATAAGCCACAGCGTCTCCGTGACATTTCATCTCATGATGACCCACGCATAGACATGCACGATGGTGAACTTAACCGTGTGTTAGGTGGCGGCTTAGTACCGGGTAGTATCGTACTACTTGGTGGCGAACCCGGTATTGGTAAGAGTACGCTGACACTGCAGACAATACTCCACATGACACAACGTGTACTCTATGTCAGCGGTGAGGAAAGTCCTCATCAGATAAAGATGCGTGCCGAACGTATTTCCAAAGATATTGCAGAAAACATCATTATCTTGTCGGAAACATCCTTAGAACATATCTTTGAGCATATTCGTGACGTACAGCCAGAGCTTGTTGTGATAGACTCTATCCAGACTATCTCAACAGAAGACGTTGACAGTAGTCCCGGAAGCATTACTCAAGTGCGCGAATGTGCATCAGCCCTTCTACGCTTTGCAAAGACAAGTGGCGTTCCTGTGATTCTCATTGGACATATCAATAAAGAGGGAAGCATTGCTGGACCAAAGATATTAGAGCATATTGTTGACACCGTAATTCAGTTTGAAGGCGACCAACATTATATGTATCGAATCCTCCGAAGCATTAAAAACCGCTTTGGTTCTACTTCAGAACTCGGTATTTACGAGATGGAACAGCAGGGACTTCGTGAGGTTAGCAACCCTTCCGAACTTCTACTTACCGAAGATCATGAGGGATTATCGGGCGTTGCTATCTCAAGTACTATTGAAGGCGCACGTCCTTTCCTCGTTGAGACACAGGCACTTGTATCATCAGCTGCCTATGGAACTCCACAGCGTTCAGCCACAGGTTTCGACCAAAGACGCCTTAACATGCTCCTCGCTGTCTTAGAGAAGCGTGTCGGTTTTAAGCTGATGCAGAAGGATGTCTTCCTGAACATTGCAGGTGGTTTACGTGTGACAGACATGGCGATGGACCTCAGTGTCATTGCTGCCGTACTTTCATCGAATGTTGACACACCAATAGAACAAGGCTGGTGTATGTGTGGTGAGGTCGGATTGAGTGGCGAAGTACGTCCTATCAGCCGTATTGAGCAGCGCATTGCAGAAGCTGAGAAATTAGGTTTTAGCCATATCATTATTCCAAAGTATAACCTTTCAGGACTTACAGGTAAGTACAATATACAACTTCACCCCGTAAGAAAGGTTGAAGAAGCACTCAGAGCATTATTTGGCTAAAACGAAAATGAATACTTTGAGACGAACTCTCACAACACACAACATCTCGATTTTGTAATAAAAATTCAGTACCCAATATTCTTAGTGGTGCTTAATTGGACTTGAATTAAGGCTTAATTGGCTTTCAAAAGACGCCCTTTTGAGGTCTAACTAACGCCCTTTTGAAGTCCAATTAAGCACCTTTTCGAATAGACACTTATAACTCCTTTATAACTAAAGAGTTACAAAGACGCTCAAAATGACGTTATCTCATAGTTTATTTGAGTAAAAAACAAGGGGATGATGTAAAGATAATTCAGCATGCAATAAACGCAAATTAAGGGCTATTTAAAGAATAAAACCATCCGAACAGATACAAACAAAAAAGGCAGTAGCTAATGGGATAAACCATTGCTACTGCCTTTAATATTTTCTTTTAATACTACTGCTTTAGAACTTAGCCATCTTGATAGCATCTATCGCACACTCATCACCCTTGTTTCCAAGTCTGCCACCACTGCGATCCTTAGCCTGTTGGAGGTCATTGGTTGTCAGAAGACCATAGATAACAGGAATATTTTGTGATGCGTTGAGATGAGCTATTCCGTATGTCACACCCTCACAGATATAGTCAAAATGAGGTGTTTCACCGCGGATAACACTTCCAAGAATAATAACAGCATCGAAACCGTCATTCTTAGTCATCATCTGTGCACCATAAATGAGTTCAAAGCTACCAGGAACTGTCTTAATATGAATATTCTCTGGAATAGCACCATGCTTCTCGAGTGTCTTTACAGCACCATCAAGCAAAGCACCAGTAATCTCCGGATTCCACTCAGCTACAACGATACCAAAGCACATGTTACTTGCATCTGGTACACTCTGCGTATCGTAGTCGGATAAATGATGAAGTTCTGTTGCCATGTTTGCTTAGTTAGAAGCACGCTCAATATACTTGTCAATATCCTGATAGATAGGAGAGTTGACGTAAGTCTTCTTGATATCCTTGTAAATCTCAAGTGCTTCAGCCTTCTTACCTTCGCTCTCGAGGAGGATACCAGCCTTGCGCAATGCTAATGGAGCAATAGTGAGATTGGTGTTATCAGCAGCCTCAGAGTTAGCCATCTTTGCAGCTTTCTTGAAGCACTCAACAGCCTTATCATTCTGGTTGTTGTTAGCATAGATATCACCAAGTGCCATCTGAGAAGCTGGACTAATCATCTCATCGTCGCTTGTGCTAAACTTCTCTGCGTTCTCCAATGCCTTTGCCCAGTTTGGCTTAGCCTGATGTGCATAGCAAAGTGCAACATAAAGGTTTGCAAGGTTGCCAGCATCAGTGCTGCTATAGTCACTCTGAACCTTCTGGAAACCAGCGAGAGCCTGGTCATACTGCTGACTGTTGAAGAGTGTCTGACTCTTAGCCAACTCAGTACTTGCCTCTGCCTCACGTGGAGCAGAAATGTAGTTTTTGTAAAGGATAAAGCCAGCTACAACCACTACGATAGCAACGATAGCGATAATGAAAGGCTTCTTGTACTTCAAGAACGTAGCCTCTGATTTGTTAAGGGTATCTTCGTATGTACCCTGTTCTTTGTTGTTTACCATTTTTACGTTATGATGTTTTTATTTTATTCTAAACTGTAAGGTGCGCATTATAGCGGGACAAAATTAATCAAAAAGTCGCATATATTGAAATTTATCAACGACTTTTTTCTTTTATTGAACGGAAATGAGTTAACTTTGCAGAGAATGGAAAGGAATAACATAGCGTTTAAAGGTTAATCGGATTAACTCTACTTTTTATTCTCTTAACAGAGGAGGATCTGTTTCTTTACAGTTCTTTTAGTCATAAGGAGTATTCATTCACATTCATCTCCTTAACATTCAAGCAATAAAATAAGACAATGCAATTAGAGAAACTATCCATTATAAACTATAAGAATATTCAGGCGGCAACATTAAACTTGTCGGCTAAGCTTAACTGTTTTATTGGGCATAATGGTGAGGGAAAGACTAATCTGCTTGATGCAGTCTATTATCTTTCGTTCTGTAAGAGTGCTTTTAATCCAAAGGATTCGGAAGTGATGCGCCATGATTCAGACTACTTTATACTGGAAGGTGATTACTGTATGGATGCTGGTGAGCATGAACAGGTGTACTGCGGTATGAAGCGTGGCTCAAAGAAGCATTTTAAACGCAATAAGAAAGAATATAAACGACTGTCACAGCATATCGGACTGGTGCCATTGATTTTTGTTTCTCCAGCTGATGCAACCCTCATTGAAGGAGGAAGTGAGGAGCGAAGAAAGCTGATGGACGTGGTTATCTCGCAATACGACACACCTTATATAGAATCACTCAGCCGATATAATAAGGCTTTACAACAGCGTAATAGCTTGCTGAAGCAAGAGGAGGAACCAGATGCTACACTTCTGGAACTACTTGAGATGCAGATGGCAGAGCATGGTGAAGCAGTATATAAGAAACGGGCTGCCTTCGTAGAGGAGCTAACCCCTGTTTTCCAACGTATCTATCAGACTATCTGCAGTGAGCGAGAACAGGTATCACTCGAATATGTTTCGCATTGTCAACGTGGCGACTTATTAGACGTTATTCAGTGTGATCGAGCAAAAGACCGTATTATGGGCTATTCACTTCATGGCACGCATAAGGATGACTTAGTGATGAAACTTGGTGGCTATCCTATGAAACGAGAAGGAAGTCAGGGACAAAATAAGACATACGTATTAGCGCTGAAGCTTGCACAGTTTGATTTTCTCAGACGCACAGCAGGTAATAACACACCATTATTATTGCTTGATGACATCTTTGATAAGCTCGATAGTAGTCGAGTAGAACAGATAGTACGCTTGGTTTCTGGTGATGATTTCGGACAGATTTTCATCACAGATACTAACCGTGATCACTTAGATAAAATTCTACAAGGCAGTGGCTTCAATTACAAGCTGTTCTCTGTAGAAGGTGGAGAAATAAACGAAAGAGAAGGATAAGATATGTTTAGACGGAAAGTACAACCATTAGATGACCTGCTCAATCAGTTCTTACGCCAAGAAGGACTTGAGTCTCCCCTACTACAGAAACGTATTATTGCTGCATGGGACACTGTGGCTGGTGAGACTGTTGCTCGATACACACAAGAGAAGTTTATCAAAAATCAAACTCTATTCGTAAAGATTATAAATCCAGCTTTACGTGCCAACCTCTGCATGATGCAATCAGACTTAGTCAAGAAACTTAATGCTGCAGTTGGTTCTATGGTTATTTCCGAAGTGAAAATCTACTAAATTATCCTTTCTATCATAGGATACAACAACCTTATATAGTCAAAGAAGTAATGGGGTAATTACTTGTTATCATTCCTTTCTCTTTACAACTGTTTTCATTATTTGTAATTGATACAAATCAAGAAACAACAAAGTGAAGGAAATTTATGCGTAAATTATTTGGTGTGTGCGCAAACAATGCTTACCTTTGCATCGTCAAAAGACAAATAATAGATTGTTTAGGTTAGTAGTAATAGATTTAGGTTTTTAGTTATTTAGTTTAAGGTAGAACAAAAGAGATTGTTCAAATAACACAAATAGGTTTTTAGTTAAGGTAATAAAAAGGATTGATTAAGGGTAACAATGATGCAAGATGATTGGGGATTGCCGTGAGGCATGAACCAAAAATCAAGCATAAAACAGACATTTCACACAAGAAATAAGAAAGAGCATGGTAGAGTTTCTATCGTGCTCTTTACTTTTATAACCAATATAAAAGGGCAGTCACCTGCCCTTTTGTTATACTACGATTCTGATACTTATTATTGTTAGATTCTCATTCCTTTGAGAATCTCATTCATCTTCTGCTTTGTCTCAATACGTGTTGGAACCAGAGGAAGACGCAATACATTCTCTATCATACCCATATCATTCAAGAGCGCCTTACAACCTGCAGGATTACCATCCACGAAGAGAAGTTTGTAAAGCTCAGTAAACTGATGATGTATCTTGCGTGCAGGCTCATACTCGCCCTTAAATTCCAAACGAATCATACGTGAAAATTCCTTAGGCAGGGCATTACCAATAACTGAGATAACACCTACAGCACCACTTGCTATCATTGGGAAGGTCAATGCATCGTCACCACTGATAACCTCAAAATGCTTTGGTTTGTTCTTTATAATCTCATCTACTTGCTCCAAGTTACCTGATGCCTCTTTGATAGCAACGACATTGGTAAACTCTGAAGCGATGCGAACTGTTGTCTCTGCAGTCATATTGACACCAACGCGACCAGGCACATTGTACAAAACTATCGGCAGTGGGCTTGCCTTTGCAATAGCCTTAAAATGCTGATAAAGTCCCTCCTGACTTGGTTTATTATAATAAGGACAGATACTAAGAATACCATCAATACCACTCCAATCAGTCGTTTTGATTTCTTCTACAACAGCAGCAGTATTGTTTCCACCACAATACTTTAGGATTGGCACACGACCATTAACGACTCGTTTAATGACAGCAGTCAGTTGATCCTTTTCTTCACGTGAAAGACAAGGAGACTCACCAGTAGTAGCAAGAATGCAGAAGAAGTCAGCACCGTTATCTAAATGGTAGTTAACCAAGTTTTCAAGTGCGTCATAATCAATACTGAAATCTTCCTTAAATGGAGTTATCAATGCTATACCTAATCCATGAAAAACATTCTGCATAGTAATTATCGTCTTTTAAGAGACTCACGGTATAAACTCCTTGGGGAGTTAATGTGCAGTCCTATTCATATTAAACGCTGAAGGGCGTCTACCAATATCGTTGCAAATATAGCAAATATTTATCAATAACCAAAGACTTTTATCCTTTATCTTAAAGAGTAAGTCATCATCTTAACGTGAGCCAATCCATAGGAATATCATTCCGAGGAGAACAAAACATAAGTCGATTGCCTTTGCTTTTAAGTTCTTTTCTCTAAACAGTAATGCACCACATAAGAACGATACGAGGACGGAACCACGGCGTACCATTGACACAATGGAAATCATCGCACCTGGTAATGAGAGTGCATAAAAGTAGGCAAAGTCTGCCATTGATAGGAATATAGATATGAGCAGGATAGACCACTTCCATGAGAAATGGGCTGTACGCTCTGCTTTCTTTCTCTGATTGAAGATATAGACAAGGAGAACTACACCCATCATGATACATTGATAGATATTATACCAGCTTTGTGCCATCATGCGGTCGAGCCCCACCCCGCCATTCTCAGGGCTTGCCATCAGGTATTTATCAAGCAGTCCACTGCATGTTCCCATCATAGCTGCCAATACCAAGAAGAAGATCCACTTATTATGCTTGAAGTCTATGCCCTCCCTTTTACCGCTCCTTGCCAATAGAAACAGGGAAATAATAGCCAGACTGACACCAACCCATTGCCAAGCATTTAATCGTTCGCCAAAGACAAGCATAGCACCGACAAGTGTCATCACTGGGCGTGTAGCGTTAATTGGACCAACTATCGTCAAGGGCAATTGAGCAATCGCAAAATAACCGAATACCCAAGAAAGGAGTACAATAATGCTCTTTAGTATGATCCATCGATGCATCTCCCATCCACCAGCTCCGACATGAAAGATACTGGAATCGAGTACATGGGTATATTGTGACAATAATATCAATGGCAGAAAGATTGCCGAACAAAAGAGTGTATTGAGGAAGAGTACAGGTATGACGTCATTCCCACGAAGAGAAAACTTCTTCGATGTATCATAAAGTCCCAACAATGTTGCTGAAACAAAAGCTAAAAGAATCCACATAAGCTATATCCTAATACTTTACTTCCCAAAGGAAGAGGGCGTTGCCAGGCATACTCTCACCAGCATCGCTTCTTGTTCCTCCGTCTACAATCTTCTTAAATTCATCTAATGAAAGACGTCCTCGTCCCACTTCGACTAAAGTTCCAACAACTGCACGCACCATATTGCGTAAGAATCGGTTAGCAGTTATTACAAAACACCAATTCGTAACAGTATTATCTGTAGTCAAAGCTAACTCATCATTGGTTGGTATCCATCGTGCCTCTGTCAGATTACAGATAGTAGTCTTTACATCCGCACCCGCTTTACAGAAACATTTAAAGTCCTTCTCGCCTATTAAATAGGCTGCAGCCTCATTCATCTTATCAAAGTCTAATGAGTAATGAAGCGCACACGAATACTGTCGTGAGAAGGGTTGTTTGCCCGTATGGACATAATAATGATAAGTACGTGAGGTCGCTGAGAAACGTGCGTGAAGTTCTTCACTAACAGGTTCAATCCTACTTACAGAGACATCACGTGGTAATAAACGATTTACTTTATAAACTAATTGTGCACTGTCAAACGACAATTCCGTGTCAAAGTGTGCAACCATCATTCTGCCATGTACACCAGCATCGGTACGTCCTGCACCTGTAATAGCAATCGATTCTCTTAGTATTGTAGACAAAGCGTGTTCCAATACTTCTTGTACAGAAATCCCATTGGGTTGAATCTGCCAGCCATGATAGGCTGTTCCATCGTATGAAAGGGTGATAAAATATCGTTGCATAACTATCTGCAAAGGTACAAATAATTACTTAAACTCTATCTTCCCTGCTAAAAAACTCCATAAAATCCAAATAGCCATCAGCATGAAATAATATATAAAAAGCTCGAAAATGGTTACATGAACATCCTCTATACTTACGCAAGGTAGGCTTGCAAGCCAATGAAGTGAGGTGTTCAACCCTTCTGTAACAACACAGATACACTTCCCAATAAACGATGACAAAGAAGGGAATGGACTAAGAAGTAACAAACAGAATGACGCGGATACGATTAGCATTGTGCATGGTACAGCTATAAGACTACTAACAGCAAAGATTGTGGAAACCCTTCCGAAATAGAAAGCTATCAAAGGTGCTGTTCCTAATTGTGCAGCCAATGACACTGCAATCATCCCCCATAACCACCTGATAACTAATAAATTCTTCTTCTGCTGTAAAGGGATTAACGCATAGATGAGTGGATAGAACAATAAAATTGACCATACAGAGATAAAGGATAGCTGAAAACCTATATCGAAAAGACTATTAGGATTGCTAACAAGCATTATAATAGCGGTTAGTGCCAAAGTATTAACTGACAACCGTTCTCTATTCAAGAGGGTTACAAAAGAGTAGATAGTTAGCATCACAGCAGAGCGAACAACAGACGAAGACATCCCTACCAAGACGACATAACTCCATAGAATAAACAGAATAAGAAGTTCACTTATTCCCCTTTTAAAGACCCTGGGCATAACACGTTCACACCAACTCAGAATAAACAAAAGCAAACTATACAAGATAGTTAGATGTAAACCTGACAAAGCTAAGACATGACTTGCACCAGTTATAGAGTAATCTTCTTTAATATCTCTACTAATCAAATGTTTATCTCCAAGCGTCATTGCAGACACAACAGCTAAATGAGTACTATCAAGATTACTTTCTAATACTCTCATTAACTTCTCTCTATAGAGTGCAGCAGACAAAGATGTACGTTGAAGAAAACTCATCTGACGAAGACTCACTTTGGTTTTCTGCCATTGATTATAAAATATAAAGGTTTCTGCAGAATAGCCATGTAACTTCAACCAGCGGGCATAATCAAAGGTAGCATCCGCAAAGTTCATTGGTTCTTCAAGGTAAGCTGCAGCTTCTATTCCGTCTCCAAGGTGTAGTGTTCGATAACGATTTGTTATCGTATCACGAAGTATTGAAGCCTTAACCTTCATCGGTTCGCCTGCAGTCATAACCATTAAGTCTGTTTGTATGACTTTACCATGAACGACAGGATTACTAAGAAGAACTGCCTTAAAGGTTATTTGCTTATTGGGAAGCTGTTTCTTTGCAGCTTGCCGGCTCATTGAAACAAAAGTTCCACCAACAAGGAAGACCGTAAAGAGCAATAATAGACTCTGAAGATACTTCTTCCTCCACACCACAAAGGTAATGCCAATCATACTGATCGTCATCAACCACCAAAACATAGAGGATATATCTTCTTCTAAAGCATCACCAACAGCAATACCCAACACAAAAGGTAAGAGTAACTTTACTGAGGGATACATCAGTAAGTCCATTTTCTTCTTCACAGCATTAATGTTTTCATGTACTTCTTGCAAATGTAAGAAAAAGAACTGAAAAACAACAATATTGCACTTGCTTATCTTGCAAGATTTACAAAATATCAGTAACTTTGCCACATGATATTCTACTTTTCTGGTACAGGTAATAGCAAATGGGCTGCAAAGACATTGGCTTTAGAAACTGGTGATACACTTGTTTCAATCCCAGAAGTAATCAATAGCGACTGTTCTTTTACATTGGAAAAGGATGAACACGTAGGTTTCATCTTTCCTATACATGGTTGGAGAGTTCCGAATATTGTAAAAGAGTTTCTAACTAAATTAACAATAAAGACTCTGGGAGAAGACACTTCCCACGTTAAACATTATTGTTTCTGCTTGGTTACAGCTGGAGATTCTATCGGTAAAGCTATGGAACGCTTTCAGCAGCAATTAAAGAGTGTAACAGTGAATGACGCACTGTCACTTAAGGCGGTATGTTCTTTAATTATGCCAGAGTCATATGTTGGCTTGCCAGGTATGGATGTAGATACGAAAGAAAAAGAATTAGAAAAGAAGGAACTTGCTTCAAAGCAGTTAAAAGAATTCTCTAACATTCTTAAACAGCGCCCTCATAAGGATAGCAATCAGATTTGGGGTTGGAACCAACTAATAAGGGGTCCTATTCCTTCTTTCTTCTCTGGTCCTGTAGGAGGCTTCTTTGAACGCTTCCTCATCACAGATAAGCCCTTTCATGTAGACAATCGTCGATGCGTGAAGTGTGGTATTTGTGCTAATGTTTGTCCTGTTAGTGACATTAAAGGTGGCTTAGGCTATGAACCTGAATGGCTACACAATGGCAAATGCCTCACCTGCTTCTCGTGTTATCATCACTGTCCACACCATGCAATTGAGTTTGGTAAACGTACACAGAAGAAGGGACAATATTTCTATAACAAATTAAGTAAAAGAAACTAAACAGCGAATATAATGAAAACATTAAAACAACTATCGCTCATAGTATGCCTGATGCTTTGTTCCCTTACCACTTGGGCAGCAAAAGCAGAATCAATCCCTGTACAAGTAAGACAGACTGATGGTTCTGTTATCACTGTCATCTTGCGTGGTGACGAACATATCAACTGGTACACAACCCTTGACGGTGTACTGCTTGTACAAGGTACGGATAACAACTACTATATCGGCAAAGTAGAGAAAAGTGGCAACCTTATTGCTACCCAACAGCTTGCACACGAAGCATTAACTCGCTCACAAGCAGAGCGTAACCTGATTGCTAAGCAAGATAAGGAAAAGTTCTTTGCTTACGTTAATAAGGTTGCTGAAGAATCTGAAAACGCATATAATAACTCTCCTCTTACACGAGGACCAATCGTAGATACTGGCTACGGTGGTGTTCCTTATTTCCCTCACACAGGTAGTCCTAAGGCTCTTGTTATTCTTGCAGAGTTCCAAGACACAACTTTTACTATCCAAGATACAAAGAAGGTGTTCACAAACTATCTGATGAATGAGGGTCATTTCTCAGATACTCGTTATGGTCAGAATCAGAACTACAAAGGTGTTCGTGGTTATTTCAAAGATTGTAGTTATGGACAGTTTACACCTGTCTTTGACGTTGTAGGTCCTATCAAATTACCCAAGAAACATGCTATCTATGGTGCAGGTAATGATAGAATGGACTTATTACTTGCTGATGCTTGTGCTGCTGTGGATGATTTGGTAGACTTTGCAAAATACGATGCGAACAACGATGGTATCGTCGATTTGGTTTATATAATCTATGCAGGACATTCTGCCAATTACCATGATAATAAAGTTTCAAACATATGGCCAAAGTCTGGTACTGTTACTATCTCAGATACATTTGATGGTAAAAGTATCCGACGCTATGGAGTCAGCAATGAACTTAATGGAAGTGACAAGACATCTAAGAATAACAAGAAAATTAATGGTATAGGCTTATTCTGTCATGAGTTTTCTCATACACTTGGACTCCCAGATATTTATGCATATAGAACTCCTGCAGAAGATCAAGACGATCAAGGTATGGAATATTGGGACATCATGGATGGTGGAACAGGTGTTCGTGGTGGACGTGTACCAGCATCTTATCTTGCATGGGAACGTGAAGTTATGGGTTGGATGAAGATTGATGAACTTAAAAACGATAGCACCATTAACAACCTAAAGAGTATCGACAATGGTGGAAAGGCATACAAGATTGTCAATCCCAATAACTCTAATGAGTATATCGTATTGCAGAGTATGCAGAAAGGTGCTTGGAACCAAGGCTGGGGAGATGGAACCTATGGTAAAGGCTTACTTGCCTATCGCGTTTCATATCCGTTTAACAAAGTAAATGTCTTTGATTATCCTAATAATGAAAAGGGTAAACCACGTGTCATCCCTATCCCTGCTGATGGTAAAATTTTAGCTGGTAAGAATGCTACCTCATATTTAGAATATGTTAATCAACATAATGGCGACCTTTACCCTTACAATAGAATAGATTATATAAGTGGCTTTAAAATGTTTGATGGTTCAATATTAGCAAAATCCATCATAAATATTAAAGAGAATGACGGAGGCAATTCAAACAACAACTATGTAAGCTTTGAATTCAAAAATCGTCTTGTTCCTACTGGCATTCAGTCACTTTCAATCATTGAAAGAAGCACTTCTGACAATCGTATCTATACCCTTGACGGCAGATACGTAGGCACTGATGCCTCTATCCTACCTCATGGTATCTACATTCAGAACAACAAGAAGTTTGTAAAGTAACACAGACTATTGAACATACAAAAGCTGCCTCTTTATGGGAACGAACCATTCAGAGGTGGCTTTCTTTATCTTTCAAAATAGCATAGACACTTATCAGTTGATAGATAGGAAGCAAACAAAATATCAGGACATACCGTTTCAAAGTTACTCTCCTCTATTACTTCCCAAATTTATCACGGTTTCTTTCGAGCAATGTAGACATAAAGTCTACTAAAGTTAGAGATGGATTATCATACTAAAATACAAGAATAAGTTTTATTTTAGTTTGCTGTCACTTTTAACATTTCGTGTATCTACACTATTAATCAATAAGTTAAGTGACGGAGACAGATGACAGAAATGACAGGAAAATTGGTTTTCAAAAAATCACCCTACCATGTGTACACCAAAAGATGCACAAAGATTACCCACGTGAGGTAGCTTTTATTCTTCCATACATTGGAAGAATAAAAGCTACCCCAAACATAATAAGGGTTCTATTCAGCATCTATAAATTTGATTAATAGCCGCCCCTTACCTTATTATATTATCTAACAATAACTCTCATGATAAGTTCTCTCAAACGTGTTAATACTCAGCACATCATGTGCGAATACGCATCATGAATAGTGCTGAGCGCAAACACATTACAAAGAGAGCGTTAGGGAGGGCTGTATTATCTTACTTCTCTTGATAGAGATAACGCTTAATACTCTTCTTCGGAGTCTTCGCAAACTCTTCATCACGCAACTCTATAGCCGAGAGATGGCAGAAAGATGGCAACATATTGTTCAGTTCCAGACGGTTCTGCTCCATAATCTCTTGCAAATCTGATTGCGAGAAGCCCATCTCTTTTGCCTCATCAAAATCAGGATAGACCAAGCCAACAATCTTGTCACCACGCTGAACAACAATACATTCACTCACCATAGACATAGAGTTTAGCTTGTCTTCAATTTCCTCTGGATAGACATTCTGACCGTTAGAGCCTAAAAGCATATTCTTTATACGTCCGCGAAGAAAGAGATGACCATCAGTACTCATCGTTCCAAGGTCGCCCGTATGATACCAACCGTCCTTATCAAGAACTTCTTTAGTAGCCTCCTCATTCTTGTAATAACCAAGCATCACGTTCTCTCCTCTGGTAATAACCTCACCAGGAACATTTGCAGGATCAGGACTGACAATCTTCACTTCCATGTTCAAGACAGGTGTACCACAAGAGCCTGGAACAAAGTCTTTGTAATCACTATAAGTTACCATCGGACCACATTCCGTTGCTCCATAACCACTGGTCACAGGGAAATTAATACTTACCAAGAAGTCTTCTATCTCCTTGTTAAGAGCAGCTCCGCCGGTGACAAGTTCATACGCATTGCCACCAAAGGCTTCCATAACAATCGCACTGATTCTTTCCTTCACCTTCTTGCTAACAACAGGCATCTTCAGCAGCATACGAGTTGCTGTACTTTGTACCTTTGGAAAGACATTCTTACGAATAATCTTCTCAACAACCATTGGTACTGCAATAATAATAGCAGGACGAATATCAGTACAAGCCTGAGCAATCAAAGAAGGACTCGGCAGTCGTGTGAGGAAATATAGATGACTACCAAAGCTAAACTGGCAGATAAACTCACAAATCATTCCATACATGTGAGCCATTGGCAACATACAAAGAACTTTACTGTCTGGCTTGATATGTGGCTTAATATCGGCTATAGCCCAAGCGAGATTACTACGCACAGAACGATAACTGAGCATCACACCCTTTGAAAAACCAGTCGTTCCGCTGGTATAATTAATCAGTGCAAGGTCGTCAGCCTCGTCTTTGAAATAATTTACATCCTCCGCACGGAAGAACTTTGGATACTTCTTTCCAAAGAGCGCATTCAAGTTTTCACGAGCATTTGTCAGTGACTCTGAACGAGAAAGAATCAATGAGAAGTCTGGTAGATATATTATACCTTCCAACTGAGGCATCTGTTCTCCATCGATAGTTGTTGCCACAACATCACCAACAAAGAGAAGTTTTGCTTCCGAGTGATTAACAATATTGTAAATCTGTTCTGGCTTAAACTCATGCTGAACAGGTACTGCTACAGCTCCATAAGAAAGCGTTGCGAAGAAAGCAACTGCCCATGACGAGGAATTTCTACCACAAAGAGCAACCTTATCACCCTTCTTCAAACCGCTATTCTCAAAAAGAATATGTAATTTCTCTATTTTACGGGCTACATCATGGTATTGAAGTGTAGCACCAAGATAATCAGTCAGAGCATCTTTATCCCAGTTATCCTTGATACTCTTTTCTATACACGCGTTGAAACTTTTAATAGAATCCATTGCACAAAAATATGATTTGCGTGCAAAGTTAAATAAAATCCTGCACATTCACAAAAACTTTGTGCAAGAAAAATATGCCAAGTAAACAAAAAGAGGAGAAATATTACTTTTTTATCTTCGAAAAAAAGAATTCAAAGTTGAATTAAGTTTTTCATCTTTCTGTACTTATTTTCTTATTAAAAAAGCGTACTAAACAATTGAAATATATTTACATAATAGGCTACAAATCACCTATAAAAGTCATATATTAGCGCTATTTCTTGTACCTTTGCAACTTACACGATATCAATAGGTTACAAAGTAACTTTATAAAAGATGCTTAGTTAGACTTCAAAAGGGCGTTAGTTGGACCTCAAAAGAGCACCTTTTGCAAGTCAATTAGGCGTCTTTTAGAAGCCAAAAGAGCATGTTTAAAAAACAAGATTATGAAAAATTACAACAAAACCGACTTTAATTATCTTTCTATAGGATAACAATCGGAGTAGAAACACCAACAAACAAGAAACAAAAAGAAACTATATCAAAAATGTAGAAACACATGATTTGTGTATCTGCCAGTAGCACTTTATTGGGAAATATAAATTTTATTTCCCTATAAAAACTCTGACTACATTTTTGATATAATCTCTTTCTATACTCTTAAAACCAATTACACCTTATCATATATAGGTGTATTAGAGGCGATGATTAGTCCTCAGCTGGCTTCATGTTAGTATAAACATTCTGCACGTCGTCGAAGTCTTCCAAACGCTCAACCATCTTATCGATAGTCTCACGCTCTTCAGGTGTTACGTCCTTCAAGTCGTTAGGAATACGAGTGAACTCAGCAGAAGTAATCTCAAAGCCATTGTCCTCCAAGTGTTTCTGAATCTCACCGAAGCTTGTTGGCTCACCATAGATTGTGATTTCGTTCTCTTCCTCATCCTCATCGAATTCGTCCTCAACGCCATAGTCAATCAAATCGAGAATCAACTCTTCCATATCCAAGCCGTCCTTCTTCTTAAAGGTGAAGACTGCCTTATGGTCAAAAAGAAAGCTGAGAGAACCCTGTGTACCAAGATTACCATTAAACTTGTTGAAGATTGAACGAACATCACCTACAGTACGTGTGGTATTGTCGGTCAATGTCTCAACGAACACAGCAATTCCGTGAGGACCATAACCCTCGTATGTTACCTCCTTGTAGTCGCTGGTGTCTTTACCCATTGCGTTCTTAATAGCGCGCTGGATATTGTCCTTCGGCATGTTCTCACGCTTACATGTTGCTATAATCGCACGAAGGCGTGGGTTGTTCTCAGGCTCAGGACCACCTGCCTTAACAGCAATAGCGATTTCTTTACCTAACTTTGTGAACGTACGGGCCATGTGACCCCATCTCTTGAGCTTACTTGCTTTGCGATATTCAAATGCTCTACCCATTGGATTTGTTTGTTAACGGAGTTCTGCTCCGAGTTTATTTGTTAAATTCTTAATTAATTTCTGCATGATGGCATCAATTGCCTTGTCGTTGAGTGTCTTACTTTCGTCCTGAAGAATGAAGTTTACTGCATAGCTCTTCTTACCCTCAGGAAGGTTCTTACCCTGATAAACATCGAAAAGTTCGACACGCTTCAAGAGTTTCTTGTCTGCCTGACGAGCGATCTCCTCAATCTGTGCAAACTCGACATTGTTGTCGACTAACAAGGCAAGATCACGGCTTACAGCAGGATACTTAGATATCTCCTGGAACTGAAGTTTGTTCTTGCGGATGGCCTTCATCAATCCAGCCCAATCCAACTCTGCATAATAAACCTTCTGATCAATATTGAAACTCTTCAAAAGCTTGTGGCTAAGAATACCCATCTCTACGAGTACCTTACCGGCACGTGTCTTCAGTACTATCGCCTTATCAAAGACGTTGTTATCAGACTTTTCGCTAACGAGCAAGCCTTGTGCAATACCGATACGACGAAGAATATTCTCTACGTATGCCTTTAGTTCATAGAATGTACTTTCCTCATCAGGATGTGCCCATGAACCTTGTACACGCTTACCTGTCACCCACAATGCCATGTGATAATCCTGACTATAAGCCTTAACAGGACTTTCCTCTGACCACTTTTCCTTATTGAACTTGTAGACATTACCTACTTCAAAGAAGCGGAGATTCTGTGCCTTACGGTTTACATTACGTACTATGCTCTCCAAACCACCAAAGAGAAGGGTCTGACGCATCACACCCAAGTCTGCTGAAAGTGGATTCATCACCTTTACTGTCTCATCCCAAGGATAAGCATTAAGGCCTGTCACCTCATAGTAAGAACTCTTTGTGAGCGAGTTGTTCATAATCTCTGAGAAGCCAGCACCTACTAACTGCTCACCAATGATGTTCTCACGGTGATAGTTCTTGTCAGCCTCTTCAGCAATTGTCAATGAAGATTTCAACTCTGTAGGAATCTCTACATTATTATATCCATAGATACGAAGGATGTCTTCAACAACATCACAAGGACGCTGTACATCAACACGATAAGGAGGAACGAGGAGATTGAGTCCCTCTGCATCTTCCTTCTCAACCTTCATTTCAAGGCTTTCAGCAATACGCTTAATCGTCTCATTACCGAGTTTCTTGCCAATAAGACGGTCGCAATACTCGTAGTTCAGACGAACTGGGAAGCCCTCCATCTTAGTTGGATACTCGTCACGAATCTCCATACTTACCTTACCACCTGCAAGTTCCTTACAAAGGATTGCAGCCTGTTTTAGCGCATAGATGACACCATTTGGATCAATACCACGCTCAAAACGGAAGCTGGCATCAGTTGAAAGACCATGACGACGAGCACTCTTACGAATCCATGTTGGATGGAAGTAAGCACTCTCCAATACTACATTTTTTGTCGTTTCGTAAGTTCCACTACCCTTTCCACCGAAGACACCAGCAATACACATAGGGTCTTCCTCATTGCAAATTGCGAGGTCGTGCTCACCAAGTATATGCTCTTCACCATCCAAAGTAACGAACTTCTTTCCCTCGTTTTTATCCTTAACGATGATATGATGACCCTTAACCATGTCTGCATCAAAACAGTGCATAGGCTGACCGTAAGCCATCATGATATAGTTAGTGATATCAACAATATTATTGATTGGACGCAAACCAATAATATTCAGTTTGTCTTTCAACCATTGTGGACTTTCCTTTACCTCACAATCAGTAATGCTCAGACAAGCATAACGACGGCAAGCATCAGTGTTCTCAATTGTCACATCAATAGGAAGGTCATGATTGTCTACCTTAAATGCATCACAAGATGGGCGATGCAACGAAGTCTCATAACCATTCTGTGTCAACCATGCATAGAGGTCGCGAGCTACACCATAATGACTTAACGCATCTGCACGGTTAGCAGTGATGTCTATATCAATCAGCCAATCACTGTCTAATTGGTAATACTCTGATGCTGGCTGACCTACTGGTGCATCCTCTGGCAACACAATGATACCATCATGAGCAGTACCAACACCAATCTCATCCTCGGCACAAATCATACCAAGACTTTCTACACCACGCAGCTTACTCCTCTTGATAGTAAACTCATTGTCGCCATCATAGAGTACACAACCTAAGTCAGCAACGATTACCTTCTGTCCTGCTGCAACATTCGGTGCGCCACATACAATCTGCTGTGGTTCTCCCTTGCCAAGGTCAACGGTTGTTACGTGAAGGTGATCAGAGTTTGGATGTGCCTCGCAAGTAAGCACTTTACCAACATATAAACCCTTTAATCCACCACGTATCGTTTCAACCTCGTCAAGTGAACCTACCTCCAAACCTATGGAAGTGAGCGCAACTGCAATCTCTTCTGGACTAAGATTGAAATCAACGTATTCCTTTAGCCATTTGTATGAAATCTTCATTATATAGTTATATTGTTTGTTCTGAAAATACATGCAAATTTACGAAAAAACTCAGATATAGCAAAAGGATAAAAGAAAAAAGCCGTTGCATATAGAGAAAGTCTCTCTTTCTATAATCGTACCAAAGAAAAAGTAGACTATTTTTTACGCACATAAAGCTGTCTTTCAAAGTCGTTATCTCATAGCTTTAATCCATGAAAACACCAGTTTTATAGTATATAAGACATACATTTAAGTTATAGGAACAGGGTTGTAATACTTGCAGATTTCAAGATAATGCCTTACCTTTGCCAACATAGAAACAATTAAGCTTAAAAAACAGAGGAAATAAAATGAGACTTACAGGACGCAGAGAAAGTAATAATGTAGAAGATCGTCGCGGCATGGGTACTGGCACAAAAGCTGGTATTGGTGGTATCGGAGGTGTCATTGTCATTGCACTTATCACCTTTTTAAGCGGTGGAAACATGGGAGATGTAGTCAACAACATCGTTCAACAGCAGATGCAAGGACAAACTGAGGTACAAACTGGTGGAGAACAACATCAATTTACAGAGGAAGAAGAAAAACTTGCTGACTTCTCAAAACAGATTCTTGCAGGTACAGAAGATGTATGGACGGAACAGTTTCAGTTGCACGGCATGAGATATCAATACCCTACGCTTGTTCTTTTCACAGGTGCTGTACAAACTGCTTGTGGCAATGGCTCTGCTGCTATGGGTCCATTCTACTGCTCTGCTGACCAACGTCTTTATCTCGACTTAAGTTTCTTTAGCAGTATGCGTAAGGACTTAGGAATACAAGCAAAGGGCGACCTTGACTTTGCGTATGCCTACGTGATTGCGCATGAAGTGGGTCATCATGTGGAATATCTCCGCGGAATCCTTGGCAAATGTCATGCAAAGATGGCACGTGTTAGTAAGGAAGAAGCGAACAAACTGAGCGTAAAATTAGAACTTCTTGCCGATTATTATGCTGGTTGTTGGGCACATTATGACAATGAAAAATATCAAAGTCTTACCGATGGTGATATCGAAGAGGCTATTGATTGTGCTGAGAAAATCGGAGATAACTATCTCCAGAGGAAAGCTCGTGGCTATGCACTTCCTGAGACTTTCACCCATGGAACTTCCGAACAGCGTATGTACTGGTTAAAGAAAGGTATCGATACTGGTGATTGGAATACAACAACCTTTGCACCAGGGGATTTAGACTAAGGATATTAAACATCCTTATCTTCATCTAAAAGTATGGTTCTTTCGTTAAATGTGTGAACGCTTTTCCTATTGCTTTAACGGAAGAACCACAGTTACTTATTAAACAAAAACTTGGCTAAGACTGTCAACAATCTATCCTGTTATCATCCTCTGATATTGAAAATCATTTCTTTTTAGACTTCGAGAATCTGTAGACGGGGGAATTGAAAAATCATTACATAATTTCGAAGAAAACATCTATAACTAACAGCAAAAACACATATACGAAGCTGGTTTGCAATCAACAGAAAATCAATTAGTTATAAAGTGGCAAAATAAAAGGTGCTTAATAGGGACTCAAAAGGGCGTTAGTTTGACCTCAAAAGGGCACCTATTGCAAGTCAATTAGGCATCTTTTAGAAGCCAAAAGAGCATATATTGGTTTTGAACTGCACGAAAATAGTTTACAAAAACAAATAAATAACATAGGGAAAATTGTTTGTAGAAGACAAATAGACATTGCACTTAATAACGTTTATCATGTAGTTTATTCTCCTTTATAAGACCATCTTATTGGAGGTAATCATCCCATTTATGTGGATTAATCTCATTCTCTTAACAATCCAAGCATTTAACGGAAGAACCAAAAGTTTACTTATAGCATGGCAAGTAACGCTTGCCCGCTACCCCTACAGAATACTTTTAGAAACAAAACATCCATAGACTACAATTTATCTTCATGCTAAAAAAGAATTACTTTCACGAAAAGAAATCTTTTTGTTCACGTAAATAATTATTTCTTTTCATGAAAGTAATTTGATAAGATAGAGTCTATAGAAGTAGAAAAAGGTACTGCGAGAAATCTAATACTTTCTCTATCAAGCTATAAACAAAGCCTATTGACCTGCTTACTAACAGAAGCAAACGACTTTATAATTGCTGGAGATAAGCCGAAACCATTTCAGCACAGCGCTCTCCATCAATGCCCGCACTAACGATTCCACCAGCATAACCAGCACCTTCTGCACAAGGGAAAAGACCCTCAAGGCGGACATGCATGAGGCGTTCTCTGTCACGGAGGATACGAACAGGAGAACTTGTACGAGTCTCGGAAGCAATCATGACAGCTTCATTCGTAAGGAAACCATGCGCATGTTTACCAAAGGTTCTGAATGCTTCTTGGAGTCGTTTCGTGATAAATGATGGCATCCAGAAATGAAGTGGACTGGAAATAAGTCCTGGTGCATAGCTCGATTTAGGTAGGTCATACGACAGACGATTATTCACGAAGTCTGCCATACGCTGTGCAGGAGCAGTCTGTTTGCGGTTTCCCTGCTGCCATGTGTCTCGCTCCAACTGTTCCTGATAACGCAAGATGCGCAATACATCATCGCCTTCAACGTCCTCTGGATTTAATTGAACTACCATACCCGAGTTAGACCATTGCGTTCCACGATTGGCAGGACTCATACCATTGGTTACAGTTTGTTCTGGACCAGTTGCTGAAGGAATGACAAAACCACCGGGACACATACAGAAAGAATAGACACCACGTCCCTGTGCTTGTGTCACAAAAGAGTACTCTGCTGTTGGAAGATACTTCCCCTTACCATTCTTATTGTGATATTGTATTTGATCGATTAAGTGAGAAGGATGCTCCAATCGTACTCCAACAGCGATTCCTTTTGCTTCCATCTCAATTCCTGCCTCTGCAAGATAACGATAGACATCACGTGCAGAATGACCCGTAGCAAGAATGACTGGACCATGAAACTCACGCTTCACACTCACAGTTCCACTGTTATCAACAGCCTCAACACCAACAACCTTATCACCATCGAGAATCAAAGAGGTCATCTTTGTTTGGAAATGAACCTCACCGCCACACTCAAGTATTGTGTTACGCATATTCTCAATCACACGAGGAAGCTTATCTGTACCAATATGTGGATGAGCATCTGCGAGGATAGATGGTGATGCACCATGCTGACAAAAGACATTTAGAATCTTATCAACAGGACCACGCTTCTTACTTCGTGTATAAAGTTTTCCATCCGAATAAGCTCCAGCACCACCTTCGCCAAAGCAGTAATTTGACTCAGGATCAACCTCTTGTGTCTTTGAGATTAAAGCCATGTCGAGTTTACGATCGCGTACATTCTTTCCTCGTTCAAGAACGATTGGGCGCAAACCCAACTCTATTAGCTTCAGAGAAGAGAACAAACCAGCAGGACCGGCACCTACTACAACGACCGAAGAACGACTGCTTACGTCTTGGTATTCAGTCTTCACATAAGGGTCGTCTTGTGGAAATTCGTTAATATAAACACGAATTTTCAGATTAACATATATGTCACGATGGCGTGCATCAATAGAACGCTTCAATACCCGAACACGATAAATTGTACGCTCATCCAGCCCCTTTTCTTTTGCAAGATATGCCTTCATGTTGTTTTCATTATAGGCAACTTGGGGCAAAACGCGTAACTGATATTCCTCTGTCATATATAGTATAACTTCTTCTTTTTGCCACAAATTTACTCAAATATATCGAGAAATTCGTTGGCTATTGCAATATTTCTTATTATTTTTGTGGCTAAGTTTTGCACCTCCCCCATTGTAAAGGGGATGCCAAATAATAACAAAATAAACATCAGGAATGAAAGTATTAAAGTTTGGTGGAACATCCGTAGGTTCTGTATCGAGTATTTTAAGTCTACAAAAGATTGTAAAAAAGGAGGCTAAACATCAACCAATTATTGTGGTTGTTAGTGCCTTAGGTGGTATAACTGATCAGCTCATAGCTACTTCTCAACTTGCCTTGAAGGGTGATGAAAGTTGGAAAACAGAGTTCGATTCTATCGTTGCACGACATCATAAGATGATTGATGCGATTATTACCGACCCACATGACCGTGAGGTGCTATTCAACAAAGTGGATAGTCTTTTTGAGCAACTTCATTCTATTTATTACGGTGTATTCTTAATTCACGACCTCAGTCATAAGACAGAAGATACTATTGTAAGCTATGGTGAACGTCTAAGTTCAAGAATAGTAGCTACGCTTATTCGTGGAGCAAAGTGGTTTGATGCGCGTGAATTTATCAAGACTGAAGAGAAGTTGGGCAAAAGAAGTCTCGATTCAGAACTAACTAACAAACTTGTAGTAAATACTTTCTCTAACCTTCCTCGTATCTCTCTTGTACCTGGTTTTATAGCACAAGACCGTGACTCTGGCGATATTACTAATCTTGGGCGTGGTGGAAGTGATTACACGGCATCCATCCTTGCCGCATCTCTCAACGCTGAAGTCTTGGAGATATGGACGGATGTTGACGGCTTTATGACAGCTGACCCTCGCGTCATCAAGAGTGCCTATACCATTAATGAGCTTTCCTATACGGAGGCTATGGAGCTTTGTAACTTTGGTGCAAAGGTTGTCTATCCTCCAACGATATACCCTGTCTGTGTAAAAAACATCCCAATCAAGGTAAAAAACACATTCAATCCTGATGGACAGGGTACGATTATTAAAGCACACATAGAGAACAATCAAAAACCTATTAAGGGTTTATCATCTATCAAAGGTACTACGGTTATTACCGTGACAGGTCTTTCTATGGTGGGTGTTGTTGGTGTCAACCGTCGTATCTTTAGTTCTCTTGCCAACAATGGTATTAGTGTCTTCCTTGTATCACAGGCAGCCTCAGAGAACAATACCTCTATCGGTGTGAAGGATGAAGATGCCGACAATGCAGTGAAGGTACTTAATGAAGAGTTCCGTCTTGAGATAGAAGATGGACGTATGTTCCCTATGCATGCTGAAAGTGGACTTGCAACAGTGGCGGTCGTTGGTGAGAACATGAGGCGAACACCAGGTATCAGTGGTAAACTCTTTGAGGTTCTTGGTCGTTCTGGTATTAGTGTTATTGCTATTGCGCAGGGTGCATCTGAGATGAATATCTCATTTGTTGTGAAAGGCTCTGACCTAAGGAAAGCACTGAACGTACTCCATGATTCACTTTTCTTATCGGAATATAAAGTGCTGAATCTCTTTATTTGCGGCATTGGTACAGTAGGTGGTAAGCTCATTGAACAGATCAAGAGCCAGTATGAAGAGTTGAAGCAAAATTCTAACTTAAAGTTGAAAGTGGTGGGAATTGCTTCATCTAAGAATGCTATTTTCAATCACGACGGCTTAAATCTTGATAATTATCGTAAAGAACTAAAGGAGAGTGAGCCTTCTAATCCAGAACATTTGCGTGATGTTATCCTAAAGATGAATATCTTTAACTCGGTATTTGTGGATTGTACTGCTTCTAAGGAAGTGGCTGCACTCTATCAGTCTTTATTGGAAAACAATATCTCTGTGATTGCTGCCAACAAGATTGCAGCGTCTGGAACATATGATGATTATTACCATTTAAAGCAGACAGCCATTCAACGTGGTGTCAAATTCCGCTTTGAAACAAACGTGGGTGCAGGTCTACCTATCATTGGTACAATCAATGACTTGCGCAATTCGGGTGACAAAATACTTAAGATTGAAGCTGTGTTGTCTGGTACACTGAACTTCATCTTTAACGAGATTGGAGCAGACGTTCCTTTTTCTGAGACTGTAAAACGCGCTAAAGAACAAGGTTATAGTGAGCCAGATCCACGCATTGACCTTAGTGGAACGGATGTCGTTCGTAAGTTAGTTATCCTTACACGTGAGGCTGGATACAAGGTGGAACAAGAGGATGTTGAGAAGCATCTTTTTGTTCCTGATGACTATTTCCAAGGTTCAGTAGAAGACTTCTGGAGGCGTCTTCCAGAACTTGATGCTAACTTTGAACAACGTCGTCAGCTATTAGCAGAGGAGGGTAAGCGTTGGCGTTTCGTTGCCACTATGGAACATGGTAAGACTAATGTTGCATTAAAGGAGGTGGATTCTAACCATCCTTTCTATAATCTTGAAGGTTCTAATAACATAGTTCTACTGACAACTGATCGTTATAAAGAATACCCTATGCAGATTCAAGGCTATGGTGCTGGTGCATCTGTTACCGCAGCAGGTGTGTTTGCAAACATTATGAGTATTGCGAACATATAATGATACTATATATCCAAACGAGAAGGGCATACGCATTGTATGCTCTTTTTTTGTGTTTCTCTCGAAATATGAAGTTAATATGCCCCTTTGCTCCCCACACAGCCGATGACTCTATGGACTACGTATCCATAAATAAAAACTTCTGTTTACACCATGCCTCTGTATCAGATTTACGTACATTCAATTAGTAAATACGAATATTCTCGGCAAGAAATATATTTACAAAACACTCAAGGAAAAGGTAGAAAAATGGATAAAATGTGAGTTCTTTTAATACATTTGTAAGTTATTAGTTATCAAAATGTTACAAAGCAAGGCTTTAAAAGGTGCTTAATTGGACTTCAAAAGGGCGTTACTTGGACCTCAAAAGGCATCTTTTGCAATCCAAAAGGGCGTTATTTGCAAGCCGTTTGGTGGTCTTTACAAAATCAACATATGAAAAATATGAACAAAACAGCATCTTTTGAGGTTTGGAGTGAGAAGGGTTTTCTTTTGGGTTTAGCATTTGAGAAATAACACACAGAGCATCGTTAAGTTTCTTATTGCAAACTTAGCGTTGCTTTGTGTGCCTTATTCTATAATAGCATTAGCTTACCATTCTATATTTCTAAAGAGCTTTTTTTATAAGTACAAATAAAAGCTATAATAACAGATTCCATTCAACTTTCTCTGTTTTCATGTCATTCGGCTCTTCATTCAACGTAAAACCCTGTGGCTTTTGTCCTTCTACCCTTATTTCAACGACGGTCATGACATTACGTTTTAACACTAACTGCTTACTTTCTTGTTCGACAGTTCCATCGTCTTTCGTCCATGTTACCTTCACCTCCATCGTCAATTGATATCCATCTTCACACGCTTTTGGAATGTTAGAAAAGGAGTAGACGGAACTATGATCATATGTATCACTACCCTTTGTTAAAGAGATACGCCACCCGACATAGTTAATTACCAGACTACCTTCTTCTGGTGGCGACACCTTGAAATGCAACCCGAACACCGCCCTTTTCATATCAATGGTCAGTTCCTTTGATGTTTTTGGACTGAAATCATTAACAGTACCATAGAGTTTTACAAGGCGTGGATATTGAACAGTACGCCCCTTAGCTACAGTCGTTTCGCCTTTTGTTAGACTATTCAAGTTTTCTTCTTTTGAGAATACAAAGCTATTAGATACTTTGGTGCCCTTATTCGTCCCATGTAAGAAAGGAGCTGAAAACTCATCTTCATTTGCAAAAAGTTCATCATCACCTTCCTCTACAATCAAACACTCTACTTTATAAAGATTGTTCACATTCATCTTTAGTGCAATCTTTGAAAGGCTGGTAAACAAACCATAAGCATACATTGAGTAGTTTTCATCATTAGGTTTCTTCTCGTAGACATTAACAGCATAAAACTTTCGTTTCTGGTCTTCGCTAACAGCCCTACTCAAAGGCTGATATTTCGCCCCTATAGCTTCTTCTATTGTTTCTATACGTAATTCTTTGGGGTGAATACGCACGACTCTTGTCAATTTTTGCTTAGCATTATTCGTTTTTTTACCACCTTCACCATTGTCTAATACTGGCTTTTCGCAGGCTGCAAACAATAGTAAGCACAATAAAAGTCCAATCCATGTTACTTGTTTTTTCATATCGGTAATTGTTTAAGTTATAGTCATTCATCCCAATCCATCTGCGTGTCAGAAAGATTAAAAGCGGAGAAAGAATCTTCTTTTGATAATTGTTGAATACCAGGCCCTGTCTGATTATTAATCAGTCCTTCTTCATTCGTCAATGTATTTGTTCCTTCCCCAGGTGAGCCACCCAGCAAATGACAAGAAGTTAAAACGTGATATCCACTTATTAAAGGTTTGATATATGTTTTCATGTTTACTTATTAAAAATCAATTATTTATCATGGTTTTGTGTACAAGTACAAGAAGGCTTATCTATTAAGATACTTCTTACCATTCACGATTATAATCCCCTTATAATCTTTATCTACTCTTTGCCCAGAAAGGTTATAAATAGGACCATCGAAAGTTGTCTTCTCTCTCACCATAGGACCTTGTATTTCTAATGCTACATCAAAGCCAAGGAAGCTCTTTGCGTTTGTAGTCTTTGATGGGGTATAAACGAGATAGGCTTTATGTGCTTCGGTCATAAAGGCTTTTCCATTTGCTTCTTTCCAATAAAAGCCTACTCCGTTACTGCCTTTTCCAAACACATAGTACACCTCTCCGCCTGACGTTATAGTCGTACTATCCGAGCCACACAACGCATTATGAGGGTCTGTTTCACCTGTCTTACTTGTTTCTTCAAAGATATACTTACCTTCTTTTGCTTCTAAAACAACAGCTGTACCCTTGGGAAGAACATCCCCTTTTTTATATTCCCGACTTCGAGAGAGGACATTACCTTCAATCTTATAGGTACGTGCAACAACCCCCTCAGGAATAATAAACGACCTGTCACTATAATAAAGTGTTGCTCTCTCAGCAGAAGAAACAGCAAGAGAGACGTCCTTATTAAACGTCACTACTATTGATTTAATTAACATATCATACCCACCAAAAGCGCAGAAAGATATATTTTGTGTAGAACCAGTCCACTCATGCCCATAAAGTCCATCATTGAATTTACTAAATTTATGAAAAGATAACTTATCTCCATTATATACCTTTAGACGATGTTTACTATCTAAAGTAACAAATTTAACAGACTTAATTGTACAACCTTCTCCACCAACAGTCAACAATCCATTGAAACTAAGTTTCAAAAAAGAAACTTCACCTTTTTGTAAATAATTAGGTTGTGTACCTGCTTCAGTAGCACTAAACTTCAAGGAAACACCATTTTTCTCCATTATTGTTGGTACAACATCAGCAGGAGAAGAACTTGAGAAATCGAATGTAACGGAATTCTGTGCCCATATTATTACAGGCAACAACAACATTAGGAATAATACAATAAACTTTTTGGTCATAGTTATTAAGTTATACGTTTTATCAATCAAGTTTGTAGCCAATTAATACACACGCTACTAAGCGAGAAATAGGTATTGTAGACTACTCTTTCACAATAAAATGTTTAGTTCTTATTGATGCAAAGATAAATAAAAATCAACAAAAAGCAAATAAATCAGAACCAAGAATATACAAAACAAGGATTAAACTCTTTAAAAATAAGATTTACATCTATGGTTCTTTTCTATTCATCACACCCTCTTTACACTTAAAAAAAACTCTGTGTAAAAACTCAAACTACCAACGGTAAAACGGTAATAATCCTTATCTATCGAATTATTTTCACGAAAAAAAATAATTATTTACGTGAACAAAAAGATTTCTTTTCATGAAGAAAAATCTTTTTCTTCATGAAAAGAAATCAGAGGTATTGGTATTTAACTAAGAATTAGTCTTTTGAAACCACAGCCTTGAAGCTCATATCAAGTCCTTTAACACTATGTGTTAGTGCACCAAAGGAAATAAAATCAACACCAGCTTGCGCATAAGGAATCATCGTGTCAAAGGTGATTCCACCACTTGATTCCGTCTCACAGCGTCCAGCAACCATCTCAACTGCTTTTCGAGTATCCTCTGGTGTGAAATTATCAAACATGATACGGTCGCAGCCTTCATTCAATGCTTCTTCCAACTCGGTAAAGTTTCTTACCTCACATTCTATCTTAAGATCATCCTTACCATGGTCTTTACAATACTGCTTTGCCATAGAGATCGCATTATGTACACCACCACAGAAATCAACATGATTATCTTTCAGAAGAATCATATCAAAGAGACCAATGCGATGGTTCATACCACCACCAATCTTCACAGCCTCTTTTTCCAGCATTCTCATACCCGGTGTTGTCTTACGTGTGTCTAAAACGCGTGTCTTCGTACCTGCATCAATGAGTGCTTGCTGATACTTGTTGGTCATCGTTGCAATACCACTCATACGCTGTAAGATGTTAAGCATAAGGCGTTCTGTCTGCAAAAGGCTCTGCGTTCTGCCCTTCACACTCATAACAATATCGCCAGGCTTCACATGAGCACCGTCTTCTACATAGACTTCTACCTGTAGTTCAGGGTCAAAAAGATGGAACACCCTTTTAGCAACATTAACTCCTGCCAAGACTCCTTCTTCCTTAATCAGTAATCTACTTTCACCCTTAGCATCAGCAGGGATGCAGCAAAGCGTTGTATGGTCACCATCACCTATATCCTCACTGAAAGCGAGTTCGATAAGTTTATCGTTTAGTTCTTCTACTGACAACATAATAATATCTTTAAATTATAAACCTAATCTGTTTGAGATATCCAACATTCTATGAATTGATTTGACAGCCTTCTTTGCCATTTCTGGCTCAACCTCAATAGCAGGCCACTCATACTTCAAGCAATTATACAGCTTCCTCAAAGTAATATATTTCATATACTCACACTCATTACAAGGGTTATCGCTATCATTAGGAGGAGCAGGAATAAAGGTCTTTTGTGGAGCTAATCGCTGCATTTCAACAAGAATACCACTCTCCGTCACCACAATAAACTCCTGAGCATCATTCTCAACACTATACTTTAATAAGGCAGACGTACTTCCAACCTTATCAGCTAAGCAGAGTACAGTAGGTGGACACTCAGGATGAGCCAGTACTTTTGCGGCAGGATGTTCGCGTTTTAACTGCTGAATCTTCTCTACAGAGAATCTATCATGAACTTCACATGCACCATCCCAAAGCAACATCTCACGTCCCGTTTGCTCACTAATATAATGTCCTAAGTTCTTATCTGGTCCAAAAATGATAGGAGTATCCTTTGGTAAAGACTCAACAATCTGCTTTGCATTACTGCTCGTCACTACAACATCTGTCACAGCTTTGGTTGCTGCAGTTGTATTGACATAGCTTACCACGGTATGATTAGGGTGTGCTTTTACAAACTTCTCAAACTCATCGGCTGGACAACTCTCTGCCAACGAACAAGAAGCGTTAAGGTCAGGGACGAGTATAGTCTTCTCGGGACATAAGATTTTATTTGTCTCACCCATGAAATGTACACCGCACATAACAATGATATCGGCATCTGTAGTAGCAGCCTTTTGTGCCAAAGCCAAACTATCTCCTACGAAATCTGCCAACTCCTGAATTACGCCTTCTGTATAATAATGTGCCATGATAAGTGCATTCTTCTCTTTACACATCCTGCGTATTTCAGTCTTTACATCAGTCCCTTCAGGAATAGGTTCATCTATAAATCCCTGTTCCAGCCATTTTTTATCTATCATGTTATTTTATATTATAAACTGAGAGTACAATGGTTATTGTGCTTCTCTCATCATCTATCTATACTCTTTTACTACTTCTCGTCATATGCATGCTTCGGATAATCTACCGTGTAATGCAATCCTCGACTTTCCTTTCGCTCTATGGCTTGTCGTGTTATCAGATAACCGACATTTATCATATTACGGAGTTCGCATATATCCTTCGTTGCCGTCACACGCTTAAAGAGGCTTTCTGTCTCCTCATACAATAGGTCAAGTCTTGCCCAAGCACGCTTCAAACGTAAATCACTTCGAACAATACCGACATAGTTGCTCATGATTTCGCCAACTTCCTTAATACTCTGTGTGATTAAAACATGCTCTTCATTGGTCATTGTGCCTTCATCGTTCCACTCTGGAATATTTGTGTTAAAGTCATAGTTGTCTATCAGCCGTAGTGTATGTTCTGCTGCAGACTTAGCATAAACGACTGCTTCTATCAGCGAGTTGCTGGCAAGTCGGTTTCCGCCATGCAATCCCGTACATGAACATTCACCAACGGCATAGAGTCTATGAATAGAACTTTCTGCATTCAAATCGACCTTTATACCCCCACAGATATAGTGAGCACTTGGACAAACAGGGATATATTCTTTTGTTATATCAATCCCAATGCTCAAACATTTCTCATAAATATGTGGAAAATGATGCTTCGTTTCTTCAGCATCTTTATGTGTTACATCAAGACAAACATGATTTAGTCCGTGAATCTTCATTTCATGATCAATAGCTCGAGCAACAATATCACGTGGAGCAAGAGAAAGACGTTTATCATACTTCTGCATGAACTCTTGACCATTCGGAAGTCGCAACACCCCACCATAGCCACGCATAGCCTCAGTAATCAGAAATGCAGGATGCGTCTCAGAAGGATTATAAAGAACCGTCGGATGGAACTGTACGAACTCCATATCCTTTACCGTTCCCTTTGCTCGATAAACCATTGCAATACCATCGCCAGTAGCTATCTCAGGATTAGATGTCATTGCGTAGACTGCCCCCACTCCACCTGTAGCCATGAGTGTTACTTTACTTAAGAAGGTATCTACCTTTTTCGTTTCAGGATTGAGGATATACGCACCATAACATTCTATATCTGGGGTTCTGCGTGTCACCTTTATACCCAAGTGGTGTTGCGTGATAATCTCAACAGCATAGTGATTTTCGAAGACTGTAATATTTGGGTTAGCTCTCACCGCATTCATCAATCCACGCTGTATCTCAAAGCCTGTATCATCAGCATGATGAAGAATACGAAAGTCGCTGTGCCCTCCTTCACGATGTAGGTCGTATGTACCGTCTTTATGCTTATCAAAATTTACACCCCAGTTAACAAGCGCCTTGATAGCTTCTGGCGCATTACACACAACTTGTCTTACAGCTAAAGGGTCAGAAATATAATCACCAGCGACCATAGTATCGTTGATGTGCTTTTCAAAATTGTCAATGGCAAGGTTCGTTACTGCTGCTATTCCTCCTTGTGCTTTAGCCGTATTGGCTTCGTCCAAAGAAGTTTTGCAAACAAGGGCAACCTTTCCCTTACCACTATTTGCCACACTCAGTGCATAACTCATTCCTGCTATACCGCTGCCGATAACCAGGAATTCGAATTTGTGTATCATAATATGATTCCTTCTGATATCAAAAATTAATCGGTACAAAAGTAATAAAAATTACCATAACAATGGTAAGAAAAGAACATATATATTTATGCGTGCATGAGAAAACTTTTTCTTCTCCTATCAAACACGAGAACCTTTTTCTCTGAATTAAGTATAAGCAATCCTCTTTCAGCACGTTTCCAATCCCAGTATTGATGCTTTTTATATGCTGTCCGAATACTGCGCACATCATGTGCGGAGGCTTAACACATATAGTGCGGAGGCTTAACACATATAGTGCGAAGGCTTAACACCATTGGTGCGGAGTACTAACACACAATGAAGTTTACTATAATTTATGATATACTAACGAGGTTTTCATCTTTACTTTATACAAAATCCTTATCCTTCCACTTCCATATTGAACAAGAAAAAACGCTATTCAATCACCTTAAAAGAGGAAAGAATAGCGTTAATATTTAGTGGTTCTGTAAAGAGAAACTTACAGAATAAAGTTTTTACTGCTCGTCTGGAACGATGAGTTTATAACCCTTACCATGGATATTGATAATCTCAATCTGTGGGTCTGGTTTCAAATGCTTACGCAACTTAGTGATGTAAACGTCCATTGAGCGAGCATTGAAGTAGTTATCATCAATCCAAATGGTCTTCAAAGCATAGTCACGCTGAAGAATCTCGTTAGAGTGTGCGCAAAGCAAAGCGAGCAACTCATTCTCCTTTGTCGTAAGCTTAGTAGCCTTCTCTGGATTGTTATCCAGTGTAAGCAACTGCTTCTGTGTATCGAAAGTAAAGCGACCAATGGTGTACATTGTTGACTCCTTGGTCTTCTTTCCTCTTACACGACGGAGGATAGCCTCAATACGGAATACGAGTTCCTCCATAGAGAATGGCTTAGTGATATAATCATCAGCACCAATCTTGAAACCTTCCAAGATATCCTCTTTCAACTGCTTTGCAGTAAGGAAGATGATAGGAACTTCTGCATTTGCCTGACGAATCTCCTGTGCAAGGGTAAAACCATCCTTCTTTGGCATCATAACATCAAGCACACAGATATCATACTTGCTCTTCAAGAAGGCTCTGTAACCAACCTCACCATCAGGGCAGAGGTCAGCCTGAAAGCCTTTTGCCTGCAGATATTCACTCAACAGTGTTCCGAGATTCTCATCGTCTTCACACAACAGAATTTTCAATTTATCATCCATAACTTATACGTATTAAATTGTTTATACTCTTAATTATCTTTTATTATTCATCCTCCTCATCGCGAATAACGGGGAGTTTAATGACGAATTTTGTTCCTTTACCATATTCGCTCAGCACCTTAATCTCACCTTCATGTAAGTCAACCATTTTCTTTACATATGCCAAGCCTAATCCAAAGCCTTTGACATCGTGGAGATTTCCAGTGTGAACACGATAGAACTTATCAAAAATCTTCTTTAAGTTCTCCTTCTTTATTCCTTGACCAGTATCACGAACAGAGAGATAGAGATTCTCATTCGTATTCCAAGTCTTCAAATAGACATCTAATGGTTGGTCGGGTTTCGCATATTTAACAGCATTATCCAAGAGGTTAAAAATGACATTCTGGAAATGCATTTCATCAACATACATTAGCGAATCAACCGCTTCTATCTCTGTATACACCTTACCGCCAGTATGCTCAACACGTAAACTAAAGGAGTGAGCAATCGTCTCAACCATCTCGTTAAGGTCGGTGTATTTCTTCTTTAGAACAGCCTTTTTGCGGTCGTACATACTCATCTGTAGTACCTTCTCCACAAGGAAGCGCAGACGTTTTGACTCATCATTGATAACACCTCCTAAGTGTTCTATCATCTTCGGACTCTTTGTCAACGTCTTATCGTTCATCATCTGAGCTGCCAAAGAGATACTTGCGATAGGCGTCTTAAGCTCATGCGTCATGTTATTGATAAAGTCATTCTTTATCTCACTGTACCGTTTCTGTCGGAAGATGGTTACAATCGTGAAGATAAAGGTAACCAACAGTACGAAAGTAAAGATGATAGACGGAATCATAAACCGTACACTGGAGAAGATGTAGTTGTTCATCTGTGGGAAATGAACCTTTACAACACCCATTCTGTTTACAGGATCGTTACGGAACAACACCTGAGAATAAGTATTCTCCTCACCATCACTTACATAATCAGGACATTTATAAACCTCTCGACCGTCTTGAGTCGTCACCGTGAAATGATAAGGAATATTGATTCCATTGTTCATCATCTCCGCCTTTAAGTCTTGATCTAAGAGCTTAAAGTTTATTCTATTGCGTAAAGGCTTGTCTGAAGCAGAATAGAGAATATTATAGATAACCTCCTCTAACATAGCTTTCTGATAGACATAACGATTACGAACAATCTCTTGCATATTACGTTTTGTAGCAGACAAAGAACTACTATCACTCCGTAAAATAGAACCTTTCGGAACTAAAGAAGGCTTCGATTGCTTTAGTTTTGCTTCAAAAGAGGTGTAGACATCACCCTGATTATCTGTCGACGGAGCCTGATGTGCAGCAGTAGATGTATCTTTATCTGTGCTCTGCTCGTCGTCTTGTGAGCGTTCCTTCTTGTTTACATCATCCTCCAAATAACGAAGAGTCTCATTCAACTCCATATTTCGAGAAGCTTGATAGAGGGCACGGTTGACAGATTCGTCAAACTGTTCCTTCTTCATCTCAGCCATCTCTTCAATATAGTTGAGCTGGAGCAGAAGCAAACCAAGGAACGAAAGTCCCATGATTATGGCTATTGTCCAAATTGTTTTCTTCTTCATTACTCTCTGTTTATATTCATACTGGTCATGGAAAGACTCCACTCACAGCACCATATATTTATTTTTCGAATGCAAAGATAGGATTTCCTTAAACAATTAACATCTAAAAGTTAAGAAATAACTCATAATTGATTTTCATTAACTAAATATTACTTTTTAATTTAATAATTATCAAGTATAATCTTTAAACATACAGTTTTGATTACTCCAAAAGATATACAAGAAAGTAAAAGAGCTAATAAAACATTTGTTTAGATTCACAAAACAAAAGTAAGTAAGTCTTTCTATAAATCAATAAAAAGCATTAGCTGAAAACAAAACGTTTATTCTTTATACAAAAAACACCTAAGGAAAATATTATTTTATTATCTTTGTAGAATCATTAAACCTATTGCCTATAAACAAAAATAAATTAATATGCTATCCTGTAAACATCTCTCACATAAGTTAATCTTTCATGTATTACAATATTATAATGATAATAATAACCTAACTTCTCATATTTTACCGATGTGTTGATGCCCAGCACGAGTGGTGTTGATGGTAAACACCAAGCGTGTTGAGTGCTTAGTATACTATAAAAATAGCTATAAATATAACAAACCTCATGACAATTCAAAGATTACAAACAAGACCTTTCGCAACACACATCATCTTAGTTATAACTCTATTGTTAATGAACCCATCTAATCTTATGGCTCAACAGACCGTAACCTTTAGTATCCAACAACAAACAAAGGAACCTATTGATGCAGCAACAATTATCATTTCTGATCAGAAGACAGGAAAAGTAATTGCCAATGGACTTACTGAGACGGACGGAAAGTTTAATTACACCCTTATTGATGGTAGTTATCAACTATACTGCGGAGCTATCGGATGCCGTGATACTACTATTCTTTTCTCCATTCCAAATAACCATTCCATTTATAACATCTATTTATATCCTGACGGTACAGAGCTAAAAGATGTTATTGTCACAGCTCGCAAACAACGCTCACGCATTAAAATGGAAAGTGGGAAGATAAGCATTTCTGTTGCAGAATCCTATCTTGCTAACCTTGGCAACTCTTTAGATGTTCTGCGCCACACCCCAAGTGTAAGGCTTGATAATAAAGGAAATCTATCGCTTTCTGCCCTTGGCAATGCCGCCGTTTACGTGAACGGAAAACGCATACGACTTCAAGGTGAAACGCTTACAGCCTATCTGCGTACTATTCCATCTTCTAACATTGCAAGCATAACTACTTCAACCAACCCTGATGCAAGTTATGATTCAGAAGGGGCAAGTGGTATTATTGACATAAAACTAAAAGACAACAACGAACGAGGACTTTACATTTCGACCTCTCATGGAATGTCTTTTTGGAATCACATACGCCAAAGTTCTGATTTTAGTATGACTTATAACAAACAGACATGGCAGCTGGGCATTAACTATAGCCATAACATTGGACACTATGACATGGAGTATGGTACTGACAGAATACAAGAAGGAGACCGAAACTTCTCAGAGACCAATGATACAGACAAGCGTAACACTTACGCAGGGGGACTGGCTTTTGTATTCCAACCTAACAAGAAACACAAACTTATGCTGAACACATCAGTTGATGCCTTAACAGGTCCCGGAGTGACAGCAACAACTACTTGGATATATAAAGGTAGAGACACGCTTCATGAAATACTTAAAGCAAGGAATGATTATACCAAGCAAGAGAACACAAAATATACGACAGGCATAGGATATCAGCTCAATATTACAGAACAGCAGACCATCACTGCAAATGCAGACTGGATTCACGTTGATGTTGCAAGTAATAACAATCAGCCTAATACGTTTTACTCTCCAAATGGAACATTACTAAGAGAAGACAACTATCCAGCTAAATCCAAGAAGAATATAAACATCATATCATCTGCTATTGACTATAAACTGAAGAATAGCCATGACGGAGAGCTCCTTACAGGTATTAAAGCTGCCAAGGTAGAAAGTAACAATCGCTTTGGCTTCTATGCAAAAGGTGTGCTTGACAACACAAGATCTAACAGGTTTACCTATCAAGAGTCAAATCTTGAAGGCTATATACAATATGCCCAGAAATGGAAACATATACAGGCAACTGCAGGTATGCGGATTGAATATATGCAGACTATCGGGACTTTAGAATCCTATTTGGACGGAAAACTGATGGAGGAGAATAAGAACAATCACACAAGACTCTTTCCTAATCTTTCTATCAGTTATGATCTTAACAACAAAGCAAAGCTCACACTTGCCTACAGTAAACGGCAAGACAAAGCAAGATACGAAGACCTTAACCCCATTGAATATCTGTTAGATGAACTAACCTATTGGAAAGGGAATCCATTTATTCAGCCACAAATAAATCATAGGGTATCTTTAGATTACACAAAGAATAATCTTAGTGTAATGCTCTCTTACAATCAGCTAAACAATTATTTTACGCAACTTCCCGATGCATACAAGAAAGACTGCATAGTCATGACAACGAAGAATATTGGTAAACAGAAACAGCTGGCACTTGACCTTATCTATAACAAACGTCTCACCTCGTGGTGGGATGTAAGTGCAAACATCGGTGCTTACTACTTTATCAACCATCTTGATTATGAATCTTATAGAGAAGACTACCGGCGCCCCTCATGCAATCTTTCACTTTCAAACGACATACAACTACCTGCAAAAGTTCGTATGGAACTGTCAGCAAGATACGCAAGTAAACGACAAGGCAGAAGTTATGAGGTTTTCAAACCAAGTGGAAGTATAGATATCGGACTGAGTAAACAATTACTCCGAGACAAGCTCTCCCTATCTTTGATGATTACCGACCTACTTCATACTGAGCGTTGGGATAGCTATGGACATAAGGGAGCATTGAATTTAGACATTTGGGGGCACAGTGAAAGCCGCCAAGTTATCTTCCGTGTGAACTACAACTTTGGAAGTAGAAAGTTTGAAACTAACAAGAATAAAGTAAAAGAGGCAGAACGTCTGTAGTTCTTTACTATATAAAGTTTACTATACTCCAATAAAATCAATTACCACAGATAGTTAGGTCAATTTTAATCAACTATCTGTGGTGATACTTTAAACTTTTTCGAAATATGGAATGACAAAGTTCACTAAAATAGGAGGTGTACTTTGATCTGAGTTATAAGAGTACCTGACAACTCATCTTGTGTGTTATTTTTTAGGAGAAGAGCTATTTTCTCCACTCAAGAAAAACACAACTATATTACTAAAATAGTTTTAATTTCATTTTGCTGTCACTTTTAACATTTCATATAATCACACTAAGAATCAATAAGTTATAAACGAATTTCAACTGACAGGAGTGACAGGAAATTTTCTTTTTAAAAAACACTTTTGTTATAGTAAAGCAGAGATATGAGATGATAAGAGCAATAATGTATTACACTTTAGAACCTTTGTTATAGAGGACTATTAAGAAGTCATAGCCACATTGATAACATACCTTATCAATATGCCCCTACACTCCATGTTAAGAATGAGTCATAATAAACTTACCGCTCCATTCTTTACTAATACACAAAGCCCCCGCACACATTGTGCAGATAGTAAGCACCAATGGTGCGGATGGTTAACACCAATGGTGTGGACGGTAATAAGCCCCACAATTACTAAGCATAAAGAAGCTTTTTGACCACGAAAGAACATAAAGAATTACAGAGGTTTACATCATAAAGAATTATAACAGTATAATTCAAAGTGTCTTACGAATCATATTTTATACCGCGAAATAATACCAAAAGGAAAAACAAATAATGAAAGATTGAGATAAATAGAAAAATATTCTAAGCTACAGAATCTCTATGCGTAGGCAAGAAGTGCTCTTTGGGGTCAACTTAAAATGGTCATTGATACGAAGACCGAGGACCCAAAGGATAGTACCAGTAGCATCAAGGAGGACCAACTGGTTACGTTTCTCAAAGCGGTTACGTTTGAGATTGGTGAGAAAATCACTCATTAGTTGAGTACCACGCATGCCAAGAGGAGTAAATCGATCGCCTTCTGCAACACGTCTTAAGGTCAAAGGAAATCGAATAGAGGATGCATCAAGGTCAACAACAGTAGGAACCTTTGAGAAAGAAACGTTTGAAGAAGGTATCAATGCACGTTCTGTCAGTCGAAGAGACAGCTGCTCATCATAGACATAACACCCTGTTTCGGGGATAACAAGCTGACGCGGTTCAGTTTTCTCACGAGGTAAAACCATGAAAACCCCACGATCATGTGTTACCTCATGCGATGAAGAATACCACAGCTGCCCCGTCTGTCCATCAAGATGTGAAACCATCTCTGCAATCTGAGATGATGAAAAACCGAGTGGTTTTAGTATATAAAAGAGGAGATAAGAAGGAGAAGGAAACGCACGAACAACAGACAAGTCGAGCTGGAATGGTTCATTACTTAAACTGTTTGAACTAACTTGATTTGCAGAATTAATAAAGCTAACAGCCTTCCCCAAAGCCTCTTTGAGTGACTCCTGCACAATAGCATCTACCTCAGAGAGGTGATTGGCAGTAGTAAGAATAGCATCCGTAACCGATGGGTTAATCTCAGATAACTGTGGAAGGACATTCAACCGAATCTTATTCCGCACCACATCATCTATTAGGTTAGTGCTATCAGTAACGAAAGAAACAGCGTGTTGATGAAGATAATCTTCAATTTCTTGGCGTGTTACACAAAGCAATGGTCGAATAACATCATGATTGCGAGGACGAATACCCATCAAACCACTCAATCCTGTTCCACGAACAAGGTTAATGAGAATTGTCTCTACAGAGTCTTCTTTATGATGACCTACACATACTCCGTCAGCACCTAACGCCTCTTTCAACTGAAAGAAATAACGATAACGCAAATCACGTGCAGCCATTTCAATGCTCACCTTATGCAAATCGGCATAAGCCTGTGTATCGAAATGGACTTTATGAAGTGGGATATTCTCACGTTGACAAAGGTCCTCACAAAACTGTTCATCTCTCAAACTCTCCTCTCCACGTAAATGAAAATTACAATGAACAGCCTCAACACGATAGCCCAATTCCTTGAGACATCGCAAAAGGGCAACACTATCTGCACCACCAGACAGCGCTACTAAATAAAGAGCATCTACCCGTAGCAGATGCTCAGAAACTATGAATCGTTTGATTTTATTCAACATAAAGGACTAATCCCTTCAAATATTCGCCTTCTGGATGATAAATATTAATTGGATGATCAGCAGGCTGATGAATCTGATGCAGGATGCGCACCTTACGTCCAGCTTGTGCAGCAGCGGTGAAGACAGCCTGTCTGAAATTATCTTTAGTGACTACCTGCGAGCAACTGAAGGTAAACAAGATTCCTCCCGGCTTAATCTTTTCAAATCCTTTGACGTTCAATCGAGTATAACCACGCAAACCATTCTTCAATGCGTTACGATGCTTCGCGAAGGCAGGTGGGTCAAGAATGATAAGGTCATACTTACCATCGTTATCGTCAAGATATTTGAAGGCATCCTCACAGATAGCCTCATGGCGTGAATCATTAGGGAAGTTGAGTTCGATATTCTTATTCGTCAGTTCGATAGCCTTAGCCGAACTATCCACAGAATGTACCACTTCTGCCCCACCACGCATAGCATAAACAGAGAAACCACCCGTGTAACAGAACATATTCAGTACACTTCTTCCCTTTGCATAATACTCCAAGAGAGAGCGGTTCTCACGCTGATCGATAAAGAAACCCGTCTTCTGACCTTTCAACCAGTCAATATGGAACTTTAAGCCATTCTCAATCGCAATGTTATTGTCAGTATCTCCATAGATAAAACCATTCTCTTGACCAAGGTCGGCCTTATAAGGAAGCGTTGTCTCGCTCTTATAATAGATGCTATCCAACTTATCGCCCATCACTTTAACAAGGGCTTTTGCAATTACCTCACGGCATACGTGCATACCTACAGAATGAGCTTGCATAACGGCAGTCTTGCCATATATGTCAATAACCAATCCCGGAAGATTGTCGCCCTCACCATGAACAAGACGGTAAGTTGTGTTTGGGAACAGTCCTGTTCCTGTTGATTCTTCTCGAATTAAACCAATCGCCTGACGCACTTGAAGAGCCGCTTTCAAACGACTTTCCCAAAACTTATCATCTATCTTCACGTCGTGGAATGAGAGCACACGGATAGCAATAGAACCTATTTGGAAATGACCAACAGCAATAAACTTCTTGTCATGCGTCATCACACGCACAATATCACCTTCCTCAAGTCCTTCTTCTATCTTGTTGATAGCACCTGAGAAGATCCATGGATGGAAGCGAAGAAGACTCTCTTCTTTGCCCCTTTTCAAATATACTTGCTTATACATAAAGTTCCTTTTTAGAGTTTATTGGTTTCCGCTTCTTGCCGATTTGCGAATTATTATCATGAAGATAAATATTTATTTACGTGAAAAGAAATCTTTTTCTTCATGAAAAAAAACATTTATCTTCACGATAATAATTTACATAGAGACGTTATTCTGATGCCACTTCTGGTGTATGCTCCACTTCTTCTGGTGTAGGTTTCACCTTTGAAGGAACGACAACGAGTTCGTAATTACCACTATGTTTCAATTCATGCAGACGCTCATAGAGTTTGATACACGTCCAAGCATCTGTAGAAGCATATATTTTCTGCTTATCACTTAATATCTCGTTCTCCCAATTAGATAATTGTTCACGTTTTGTTATACGCTCATGAAAGACATTTGCATAGAGTTTCTGAAGACTCATATCTTCAATACCTAACGACTTAACATAATCTTGAAGGTCTATAAAATAACCCGGCTTGAAGTCGAGTCGCTGATGCAACATCAACATATCATCGCCCAAAGAGAGTCCCACTTTAGGCACTGTTGTATCTTCAAGAAAACGTTTAATACATTCAGGTACACCTATGAGATTCAATCGAAAGAGGAAACACACTTCATGGTCGCAGGCTTGCAAGAGTGCAACCTTACGACGTTGCCCTTTCTTAAAGACAGGACGTGTTTCCGTATCAATACCGATAATGTTCTTAGAAAGCAAATAATTAACTGCCTTCTCAGCTTCAGCTTCATTTAAGACAACAACAATCTTCCCCGGGAAAGTAACCCTTGGCAACTGTGATATTTTACTCTTATCGAATCTATTGTATAATACTGTACTCATTTCGGATTGCATACTAACTTGCAAAATTAAAAAAAAAGTTTGAAAAACGGCACTTATGTGGCACTAATTTATTACTTTTGCAAGTATAAAAGAATAGCGATAAATGGCAAAGAAGAAAACAGAACATAAAAGAAAGACTTTCACCGAGGCGATCGGACTAAATAACATTATTAACGACAAGACTGGATTTATTGCCGGACTTATCCTTTTATGCGTTGCCATCTATATCTGTGTAGCTTTTTTTAGCTATTTCAGTACAGGTGCAGCAGACCAAAGTTTAGTAACAGACCTTCGTCCTGGAGAGGTGGAAAACACAAGTAGAGTTTTCCAAAATGTATGCGGTTCACTCGGTGCAATCATATCATACGGACTTATTTCCCGCTGTTTTGGTATTCCAGCCTTTATCATTCCAGCCTTCATTGCACTTTGTGGTCTCCGCATGATGGGAGCCTACAAAAAGCTGAACCTAACGAAATGGTTCATGGGTATGGCTTTGGTAATGATATGGTCGTCTATTACTTTTGCCAAAGCACTTACCCCACTGATGGGTGACCAAGTCTATAATCCAGGAGGAGACCATGGTGCTTTCTGTGTTCAATACATGGAAAACCTTGTTGGTACACCGGGATTAATCGCTATATTGGTGATTATCATGTTGGCTTACCTCACTTATCTTACTTCCGAAACGATTACTGTCGTACGCAAGATGATTAACCCATTTGGGTATATTCGTGACAAAGTGAAGTTTACGGTGGTACATGATAGTAAGGGAGACAACACTGAAAACGTCTATGATGACGAGGTAGTTATTGAGGAAGAGCCTGTAGAGCCAACAGAATATGTTGATCCTACCCTCGCAGAACCTATCGACTTGCCAACAGAACCTACAATCGTTCTACAAGAACCAGACTCACTCTATTCACCTAATGGTGGTGACAAGACTAAGAATACAGCAGAGAAAGAAGGTCCAGGCTTTGAAGTTGAGGAGGAGAAAGTTGAGGAGAAAGCAAATAGCAAGACGCTTGCTAACAACAACCTTCCACTGACTCCTATCAATCCTCGTGAGCCATTTACAAAGTGGAAGTTCCCTTCACTCGACCTATTAAAGGAATATACTTCTGATTCTAAGACCAACTACGTTAGTCAAGAGGAATTAGAAGCAAACAAAGACCGTATTATCAAGGTGTTAAACGATTTTGGTGTACAGATTCGTAGTATTCGTGCAACAGTCGGTCCAACGATTACTCTCTATGAGATTACACCTGCCCAAGGTGTTCGTATCTCTAAGATTAAGAACCTTGAAGATGATATTGCGCTGAGTTTGGCGGCTATCGGTATCCGTATCATTGCTCCAATGCCGGGCAAGGGTACGATTGGTATTGAGGTACCAAATGCTAAGCCAAACATTGTGTCAATGTTCTCTATTCTGAACTCACGCAAGTTCCAAGACTCTACAATGGAATTACCAATCGCATTGGGTAAGACTATCACCAATGAGGTATACATGGTCGACCTTGCTAAGATTCCTCACCTACTCGTTGCGGGTGCTACCGGACAGGGTAAGTCAGTCGGTTTAAATGCTATCATCACCTCCCTTCTTTATAAAAAACATCCTAACGAACTAAAGATTGTACTGGTTGACCCAAAGAAGGTAGAGTTCAGTGTTTACTCTCCTATAGCCAAACCTTTCATGTCAGCTGTTGAGGAGAATGAAGATGAACCAATCATCACAGACGTTCAGAAGGTTGTAAAGACATTAAAAGGTCTTTGTGTTTTGATGGATGAGCGTTATGACTTACTGAAAGCGGCTCGTGTTAGAAATATAAAGGAATATAATCAGAAATTCCTCAGACACGAACTGAACCCAGAAGAAGGTCATGAGTTCATGCCATACATCGTTGTCATCATTGATGAGTTCGGTGACTTGATTCTTACTGCGGGCAAGGAAGTGGAGATGCCTATCACACGTATCGCACAGTTGGCACGTGCTATCGGTATTCACATGATTATTGCAACCCAGCGACCAACAACAACAATTATCACTGGTAACATCAAAGCAAACTTCCCTGGACGTATTGCTTTCCGCGTTGGAGCGATGATGGACTCACGTATCATCCTCGACCGACCAGGCGCACAGCAACTTGTTGGACGTGGTGATATGCTTTATCTCAATGGTGCTGATCCTGTTCGTGTACAGTGTGCCTTTGTTGATACTCCTGAAGTAGAGAACATTACCAAGTTCATTGCTAATCAACCAGGACCGGTTCGTCCATTGGAAATCCCAGAACCATTGTCAGAAGACGAAGTTGGAGGTGGTGGCTCACTGGACACTCACAACCTTGATCCATTGTTTGAAGAGGCTGCACGTGCTATTGTCGTCAGCCAACAAGGTTCAACAAGTATGATTCAACGTCGTCTGTCTATTGGTTACAACCGTGCTGGTCGACTGATGGATCAAATGGAGAAAGCTGGTATCGTTGGTGCAGCAAAGGGTTCAAAGCCACGTGAGGTACTGATAAGCGACGAGGTAAGTCTTGACAATATGCTTACTATCCTACGTGGATAACTAAGAATAAAAGTATAAGAAATCAGAATAAAAACGATAAAACAATGAAACAGATTAAATATTTACTATTGTTCGTAGCCATCTTTATGGCAAATAGTATTTTCGCACAGAATGCTAATCAGGCTAAGGCTTGTATGGATAAAGCTGCAGCCAACATTTCTAACTTGGGTGGTTTTACGGCTCACTTTGCACTTTCCAGACCCGGTGCTGTAGGTAGAACTGCGGGTACTATTTCTGTGAAAGGTGTTAAGTTTGTTGCCACAACACCACAGACAACTGTATGGTTTAATGGAACAACACAATGGTCATACATGAAGTCTACTGACGAAGTGAATGTTTCTACACCTACAGAAGCACAGCGTCTTTCAATGAACCCTTACGCATTGATGACATTGTATCGTCAGGGTTACAACCTTTCAATGACAAATGAAGGTGGTTCTTACGTGGTACACATGAAGGCAACCAATCCTAAACGTAATATTCCTGAGGCTTATGTAACTGTAAACAAAGCCTATCAGCTACAAAAGATTAAGATTAAGCAGGCTAATAAGTGGACTACTATCACCGTTTCTGGTATTCAGCGCAAGAACCTCTCAGACAATATCTTTACTTTCAACAAGAAGAACTATCCGTCTGCTGAGGTGATAGACTTGAGATAAATGACTTACTGGGAAGCTATACAAACATTGCATAAGCACTTCTACCTATCGGGTAGAAGAAATAAAATATGGCAAGCCAACAACGTAGCAAAGTACTTTTACTACGTGTTGGCTATTTTTCTTTGTGCTTATTTTGTATGGATAGGATGTGAATTGGCAGACCTCGTTATCGAGGATAATCTTGGCGGTTATCGTTTCATCTATGCCCTAATACCAGTATTTCTGTTCATTGATTATCTTTTCAGATATACGACAGACCACCGATTACTGATGCATATCCGTCCTTACCTACTCTTACCGCTTCCCAAACATAGCTATACAGACTATCTGATTCTGCGACAACTGATAGTTTTCAAGAATGTAAACCTTCTCTTTATCTGTATTCCCTTTGGTATCAAAACGCTCATTCCAGAGTTGGGTGCATCGGCTATGATTGGTTATACTGCAGGACTTTATCTCCTTCTACTTATCAATGGACAGTTCTTCCAATTTACACAAGTACTGACTGCACGTGGACTGTGGTATTGGCTCGTACCTATTCTTACCTATTTATCTATCGCCATAATAACAATCTTCTTCCCATCCCCACAAAGTTACCTCCAACGTTGGGCAGAGATTGGTAATGCAATGATAAGAGGAGAAGTGTGGATATATGCTGTAATGATATTGCTACTGATAGGAATGATATTGCTAAATCGCAACGTCCTTGAGCATCGTATTCTCCAAGAGCAATACACAGCAGCACCAGTGAAACATGACAAAAATAGCATAAACCTTACTTTCTTCGACCGATTCAACCAGATTGGTGAGTATCTTAAGATTGAAGTATGGGGTATTCTACGCAACAAAAGACTCCGTTTGATCTTCTTTCTCAACACCTTTGGTATCTTTATCTTTAGTCTAATCACAGCCTTTGATCCAGAGAGTGACATGGTTAAGATTAACGGCTTTGTCTACTATAGCTTTATCGTCTACGGACTAAGCTCACTCTCAAGAATCATGTGTTATGAAGGAAATTACTATGAATGCCTACTAATGCAGCGCAATAGTATCCAAAACCTTTTGCTTGCAAAGTATTATTTCTATACTGCCCTACTCTTAATACCGCTGCTCGCTTTCCTCCCTGTAGCTATAATTGGGAAGATAAGCTTTTGGACAGTACTATCTTATGCCCTCTTTGCGGCTGGTGTCGCCTATCGTATTCTATTTCAAATGGCAATATATAATAAGGTAACATTCTCTATGCAAGCTACCCACACGGGCAAGAATGCGAATACTAACTATATACAACTCATCGTTACAATCATTACCATTATCAGTCCATTCCCAATTACCGCATTAGGTACATGGTGGCTAAACCAACCGATCCTCTCCAATACTATCCTCTCCCTCCTTGGTATCATCTTCATAACCACTCATCGTCATTGGATTAGTAGTATCAGTCGAAAGATGAAAGACAACCAATATGAACAACTTGAAGGGTTTCAGAGGAGTAGATAAAGAAAACAACTTTCCGTTAAAACCAAAACTAAAAAAGAGCAGTTAGACTGGGTAATCACTCACAACTTGCATCTTCTTCACCACCTTTTTACATAGTGCTAAGCATCAGCACCACATGTGCGCAGCGTAAGCACCAAATGTGCGCAGCCTCAACCCCACAATAAAAGTACTAAAAATAAAATGAACTTTAGGGTGAATAGAACCGCCAAATAACAATGAAAAAGGTGACAAGAGGAATACTTATAAATCAAGCATAGCCAATATAATCTAAGAAACTCTTCTCTTAACAGGAAAATATCTACAATCATTAGAAAAACAACTATAGTTAATTCAACTCAACACAGAACAAAATAAGTAATATAAATGTTTTTGACTTATAGAAGTTTTTTCGTAACTTTGCTCTCAGAAACAAATTAAAATAAAGATTAGAACGTTATGCTTACATTAAAGCTCATCAGTGAAGAAACTGAACGCGTCATCAAAGGACTGGAGAAGAAACACTTCAAAGGTGCACGTGAGGCAGTTGAGAAAGTATTGGAATATGACCGTTTGCGTCGTGAGACTCAGCAGAAGCTTGACACAAACAAGCAGCAGCAGAATCAGCTCTCGAAGCAGATTGGTGGACTGATGAAAGAAGGAAAGAAAGACGAAGCTGACAAGATAAAGGAAGAGGTAGCACTATTAAAATCTTCTGACAAGGCTCTCCAAGAGATAATGGATATGGCTCAGAAGGATATGACAGACGTGTTACTGACAATTCCTAACATCCCTAACGAGATTGTACCTGAAGGTAAGGATGCTGAGGACAATGTTGTTGTAAAGGAAGGGGGCGAGAAGCCAAACCTACCTGCTGACGCATTGTGCCACTGGGACTTGCTGAAGAAGTTTAACTTGGTAGATTTCGACCTTGGTGTGAAGATTACTGGTGCTGGTTTCCCACTCTATATCGGTAAGATGGCACGCTTCCAACGCGCCTTAGAGGCATTCTTCCTCGATGAAGCTCGTAAGAGTGGCTACTTGGAAGTACAGCCACCATTGGTAGTAAATCAGGAGTCTGGTCAGGCTACTGGTCAGTTGCCTGATAAGGAGGGACAGATGTATCATGCTAATCTCGACGACCTCTATCTCATCCCAACAGCTGAGGTTCCTGTAACAAATATCTTCCGTGACGAGATTCTCAACGAGCAAGACCTGCCTATTAAGCGTTGTGCTTACTCTGCTTGTTTCCGTCGTGAGGCTGGTAGCTATGGTAAGGACGTACGTGGTTTGAACCGCTTACACCAGTTTGATAAGGTTGAGATTGTACGTATCGATAAGCCAGAGCACTCTTATCAGTCATTGGATGAGATGTTAGACCACGTTGAAGGTCTTTTAAAGAAGCTTGAATTGCCTTACCACATCCTCCGTCTTTGCGGTGGAGACATTAGCTTCACAGCTGCTCTCTGCTATGACTTTGAGGTGTGGAGTGCTGCACAAGAGCGTTGGTTGGAGGTATCAAGCGTGTCAAACTTCGAAAGCTATCAGGCAAATCGTCTGCACTGTCGTTTCCGTCATGCCGAAGACAAGAAGATTGAACTCTGCCATACATTGAATGGTTCAGCCCTTGCTCTGCCACGTATCGTTGCAGCTATCATCGAGAACAACCAGACCCCAGAGGGTATTCGTGTACCAAAGGTACTTGTTCCTTACTGTGGTTTCGAGATGCTCGACGACAAGATGGACTAAAAAATACAGCCCCTCCCTTAAAAAGGAGGGGCATCATTACCGCGAACAACTAATAAAACAACAAAAGCTACTTACCCTTATCAATCTTTTATACGACTCTTTACAATAGAAGAACACCCAAAGTATAAAGAACACATAGGGTCAGTACTTTTAATATCTATTACCACTCCATGAACAAGATTATCCGTAAACAACAGTTTTCAGAGAAGGTTTTCTGCTTAGAAGTAGAAGCACCGCTCATTGCACGAAGCTGCCGTCCAGGTAACTTTATCATCGTGCGTGTTGACAACCACAGCGAACGTGTACCTTACACCATTGCGAAATCGGACCCAGTAAAGGGTACGCTCACCATGGTTATCCAAGAGGTAGGACGCTCATCAACAAAACTTTGCCAGTTGAATGAAGGCGATGAGATTGTTGATATTGTCGGACCACTCGGTACCCCATCCCATATTGAGAACTACGGTACGATTATCTGTGCGGGTGGTGGTATTGGTATCGCTGCCATTCTCCCTATCCTTACAGCACTGAAGCAGGCTGGTAACAGAGTAATCTCTGTCCTCGCCGGTCGTACTAAGGAGTTAGTTATCATGGTAGACGACGTAAAGAAATACTCTGATGAGGTTATCATCATGACCGATGATGGTTCCTACGGAGAGAAAGGTGTCATCACCGTAGGCGTAGAAAAGGTGATACAGCGCGAACACGTAGACAAGGTGTTAGCTATCGGACCTCCTATCATGATGAAGTTCACCTCTCTTTTAGCAAAGAAATACGGCATTCCTAACGATGTTTCACTCAATACTATTATGGTGGACGGAACTGGAATGTGTGGTGCTTGCCGCCTAACGATTGGTGGTAAGACTCGCTTTGTCTGCATTGATGGTCCTGAATTCGATGGCGACCTCGTCGACTGGGATGAGATGTTCAAGCGAATGGGGACGTTTAAGGATATTGAGACCTCCCCCAACCCCTCCGAAGGAGGGGAGTGCCTGGCGGAAAACAAGTCAGAAAAAGAGGCTCAAGGAAAGAGTGGAGATTGTTGTGACAGTGAAAAAAATAAGTCTGCAAATAACGACGAAAACACTTCATCACCTACAGCCCACGTATCAGAAGAGCTGGAGGGAGCCGATTGGCGCACCACATTACGCAAGGAACTTAAGCCAAAAGAGCGCACAGCTATTGAGCGTGTGAAGATGCCAGAGCTGGATGCTGACTATCGTGCGAAGACCCGTTTAGAGGAGGTAAATATCGGACTAACGCCAGAGATGGCTATGCAAGAGGCTAAACGCTGCCTCGACTGTCCGAAACCTTCTTGCGTAGAGGGCTGTCCTGTAAACATTCACATACCAGACTTCATTAAGAATATAGAGCGTGGCGACTTCCTCGAAGCAGCCAAGATACTCAAGGAAACATCTGCCCTACCAGCCGTATGTGGTCGTGTTTGTCCACAAGAGAAGCAATGTGAGAGCCGTTGTATTCATTTGAAGATGAACTCACCAGCCGTAGCCATCGGCTATCTTGAGCGTTTCGCAGCCGATTATGAGCGTGAAAGCGGACACATGGCATTGCCAGACGTTGCGCCATCCAATGGTATCAAGGTAGCTGTTATCGGTTCTGGTCCTGCAGGCTTAAGCTTTGCTGGCGACATGGCTAAGCGTGGATTCGAGGTTTATGTATTTGAGGCACTGCACGAAATTGGCGGTGTTTTGAAATATGGTATCCCTGAGTTCCGTCTACCAAACAAGATTGTTGATGTCGAAATAGATAATCTTCGTCGCATAGGCGTACACTTCCAGACCGATACTATCGTCGGTAAGACCATCAGTATAGAAGACTTAAAGGAGAAAGGCTTCAAGGGTATCTTCGTTGGTTCAGGTGCCGGATTACCTAACTTTATGGGTATTCCAGGCGAGAACGCTATCAACATTCTTTCAAGTAACGAGTATCTGACACGTGTAAACCTCATGGATGCAGCCAATCCAGAGACCGACACACCAATCATTATGGGTAAGAAAGTTTTGGTTATCGGTGGTGGCAACACGGCTATGGACTCTTGTCGTACTGCCAAACGATTAGGCGCTGACGTCACACTTGTCTATCGTCGTTCTGAAGCAGAGATGCCTGCACGTCTTGAAGAGGTGAAGCATGCTAAAGAAGAAGGTATCAACTTCCTCACTCTTCATAATCCACAGGAATATAAGGCGGATGAGAAAGGTCGTGTATGTGCCGCTGTCTTAGACGTAATGAAACTCGGAGAACCAGACGCAAGCGGACGCTGTCGACCAGAATTGACTGGTGAGACCGTCACTGTCGAGTGCGATCAGGTTATCGTTGCCGTAGGTGTATCACCTAACCCATTGGTACCTAAGTCTGTAAAGGGACTTGAATTAGGTCGTAAAGACACCATTGTTGTCAACGAACAGATGCAGAGTTCACAGCCAGAAATCTTTGCTGGTGGTGACATTGTACGTGGTGGTGCAACGGTTATCCTTGCCATGGGAGACGGAAGAAGAGCCGCTGCAAACATGGCAGAACAATTATTAGCAGAAAAATAATCACCCTGCTTATTGCTTGTATTGGTTAGTAGCATGTTTTATTAATGACAGTTACTCCCTTTCCAACAACAACAAACAATGGTGCTAAGCCTTAGCACAAATGGTGTTTACATACAGCACCATTCGTGCGAAGCATCAGCACATGTGCAAAGAGGTATAAATAGCTTACTTTCTGTACCCTGAATAAAGAGCAATATACTAACAAACAATGTATATGAGAAGCGTGTACAGAATAGTATGAAACCTTATAATCGAAACAGTCGGATTGAGTTCTTCAATCCGACTGTTTTAGTTTTTGTAATTAAGAAACTAAAAGTAATAGAACAATCCTATCATTCCTTGCTATAAATCGTTGGGTCTTTCACACCTGCAGCTTCAAAGGCTTCCTTACGTTCAACGCATGTTCCACACTTACCACAGTGAATATCAGCACCTTTATAACAGCTCCAAGTCTTAGAATAGTCTATTCCCAACGCAGCACCACGCGCCACAATCTCAGCCTTAGTAATCTCCGTATAAGGCGCCTCCACACGCACTTTCACAAAGGTTCCAGCCTCCGTAGCACCATTCATCGCATGGATAAACTCTGGACGGCAGTCAGGATAAATCGTATGGTCGCCACCATGATTAGCAATATACACACGCTTCAACTCATGACTCTCGGCAATACCCGTTGCAATCGCAAGCATAATGCCATTACGGAAAGGAACAACCGTCGACTTCATATTCTCTTCCTCATAATGCCCCTCTGGGATAGCATCAGCCCCATCAAGCAACGAACTCTTAAAATACTGGTGCATAAACGACAACGGAATCGTTATATGAGGAATCCCCAACTTCTCACAATGATACTGAGCATAAGGCAGTTCCTTAGCCCCATGGTTCTGACCATAGTCGAAAGAGATTGCTAAAGCGATCGTCTCCGCCTTATCATAAAGCAACGTGATAGAATCAAGTCCACCACTGACAATAATAACCGAATCTTTCATTACAATCTTATTTTTCTGCAAATTTACAAAAAAGATAGTGTTTGATTTCACCAATCCATCAAAAATTAGTATTTTTGCGGATAGGAATATTATAACGTTACAAATAATAAAGAACAAATGAAAATTAACGATTTTAACTTCGCTGGACATAAGGCTATCGTCCGCGTAGACTTCAATGTGCCTTTGGATGAGAATGGTCATGTAACTGACGAGACACGTATCCGTGGTGCTTTGCCAACACTTAAGAAGGTATTGGCTGACGGTGGTGCTCTTATCATGATGAGCCACATGGGAAAGCCAAAGGGCAAAGTGAAGCCAGAGCTTTCATTGAGCCAGATTGTTAAGAACGTAAGCAATGCCCTCGGCGTTGAGGTTAAGTTCGCTAAGGACGCTGGTAACGCTGAAGCTGAGGCTGCTGCATTGAAACCAGGCGAGGCTCTCTTGCTTGAGAACCTTCGTTACTATCCAGAAGAGGAAGGCAAGCCAGTAGGTGTTGAGAAGGGAACTCCAGAGTTCGACGCTGCAAAGGCTGAGATGAAGGAACGTCAGAAGGACTTCGCTAAGAAGCTCGCTTCATACGCTGACGTATATGTAAACGATGCATTCGGTACAGCTCACCGCAAGCACGCATCTACAGCAGTTATCGCTGACTATTTCGATGCTGACCACAAGATGTTGGGTTACCTCATGGAGAAAGAGGTTACAGCTATCGACAACGTATTAAAGAACGCTCAGCATCCTTTCACCGCTATCATCGGTGGTTCAAAGGTAAGCTCTAAGCTCGCTGTAATCAAGAACCTCCTTGACAAGGTTGACAACCTCATCATCGGTGGTGGTATGGGTTATACCTTCATCAAGGCACAGGGCGGTAAGATTGGTAAGTCACTCCACGAGGACGATTTGATGCCAGAGGCATTGAACGTAATTGCTGCAGCTAAGGAGAAGGGTGTAAACCTTTCACTCTCTGTTGCTACTGTTTGTGGTAAGGACTTCTCTAACGATACCGAGCGTAAGGTATTCCCTATCGACCAGATTCCTGATGAGTGGGAAGGTATGGACGCATCAGAGGAGAGCATCGAGGAGTGGAAGAAGATTATCCTCGCTTCTAAGACAATCCTTTGGAATGGTCCTGTAGGCGTATTCGAGTTGGAGAACTTCGCTAAGGGAACTGGTGAGATTGCTAAGGCTGTTGCACAGGCAACTCAAGAGAACGGCGCTTACTCTCTCGTAGGTGGTGGTGACTCTGTTGCAGCTGTTAACAAGTTCGGTCTTGCTGACAAGGTTTCTTACGTATCTACCGGTGGTGGTGCTATGCTCGAGGCTATCGAGGGTAAGGTACTCCCAGGTGTAGCTGCTATCGAGAAGTAAGAGATTTATCTATCTCTCAAATATACACAAGCCGTTGCTTCATCATGAAGTGACGGCTTTCTTTATATAACGAACTAAAAGAAGAAACAAACCATATAAGAAAGTAGTATCTAATAGTTTACCAAAAGATAATTAACGATTTACAGTCCAAAAAGAGATTATAAACCTCATCAAGCCACTCTCTTTTGTAATAAAAACGTCATACCTACAATTTTATCCTTTGAACTTTGAATATTGAACATTGAACTTTATGATTTGTACTATTAACTTTGAACAATTACCGACTACGAATTTCTCTAATTACGCTAAAATTTTTGCTAAATAATTCGTGTCATTCGCGTAATTTGCAGTTAACTTTTTGAGTTGCGTTTAACCCTTAAGCTACATCAGTAATCATAATTTTGAATTATAAATTATGAATTATGAATTAATGTAGTAATCATAATTATGGATTGTGAATTATGAATTATGAATTAAAAACTTGCGGTTTCATACACCCTCAGCACCATTTCATCAGCAGGTAAGAAAAAGATAAGAGTAGATAAGAGATAAGCATTAACTTTGCATCGAAATAATTAAAAGACCCTATCAAAACTATCGCACTTACACGCGCAAAGCTTTGATACATATAAAGAAAATAATGCAGATGAAAAGAAACAAACAAAGGAAAAAGCAAATCATTCTTTCCATCATCGCTATCATTGCCCTACTTGGAACCATAATCTTATTGTGCAACATCATTGTTGATAAGAACGCAAAAGGAAGAACATTCAATGATATCAATGATGTTCCCACTATGCAGACAGCCCTACTGCTCGGCACTAACCCAAAGGCAAGGGGAGGTAAAAGACCGAGTTCCTTCTATATGGCACGTATCAAGGCGACTGCAGAACTATATAAACATGGGAAGTTCCGACAGCTTATCATTAGTGGAGACAAGCGCAAAGGCTATGACGAACCACAAACAATGCGCCATGACCTTATAGAAAGAGGTGTGCCTGATAGTATCATCACAATGGACGGACAAGGCTATCGTACCCTACTGTCTATGAGGAATATCAAACAACACTTTCGGGTTAACGATATGATTATCATCTCACAGAAGTGGCACAATGAGCGTAGCATCTTCTTAGCAGACAAGATGAATATTAAAGCTGTGGGATATAATGCTGATGACGTACGACATCCAAGAGCTATATGGACACATATAAGGGAGTTATTGGCAAGAGTTAAACTCTTTATTGACTTGTATGTTACACATCGAAAAGACTTCTGTTAGTAGTCAATCTAAGACATTGATTGACAGAAAGAAATAGATTTTCTATACAAAGCAACAAGAGTATAGCTTTTTATTACTAAATTTGCAGTACTATAACAATTTGTTGACAATAAGTAGTGAAACAGCTGTTAATCATACAAAACGGAAGCACAGAAATGATGCGATTGGCGTTTGACGAGATTCTTTATATCCGATCAGACGGCAACTACTGTGTGATGACACTTTCAAATGGTGAGGAGATACAGTTATGGATGAACCTCAAAGCCATTACAGAACTCATTGATCAACAGATGAGACAGCAAGAAATTGTATTCGTAAGGGTGGGTAAACAATACGTTCTCAACCTTCACTATATCAGTAGAATTGACACGAAGAAGGACCAGCTGAGCCTGTGGAGAAAAGAACTATCACAAAAGATAGTACTCGACTCTATTTCCCACAAGGCACTTCAGCTCCTTGAAGAGGGTATAAAACAAAAGCAGAATGAGCTATAGTGACGACGACATCCAGTTCTTAGGAGGTACGGAATTCAAACCTTCTCAGCTAACAGACAAGCAGCAACCAACATCCCGCAGATGGTGGATAGGAGTTGTCGTGCTTGCTTTTATCGCCCTTTCTGCTGCAACCTTCTACTTCTGGCAGAAAGCAAACAGCCGTATCCTCGCTTTTGATTACCCATTAAGTCGTACATCAACAGAAATCATTCGCGACTTGGAGAAGATGCCAACAGACTCTTTACAAGGGGTAACGATGAAGGTAGATTCGCTCTACGGTGTGAGTATGAGACTATACGAACTGCACGGACTCACACCTACCCTATCTCGCACTGCCCCTTCAGACAGCGACTCTACCATCTGCCTTGTCACACATGGTTGGGACTTCTATTGGGATGAAAACCATCAATATAAATACATTGGCGACTTTATCGATCATGGTAAGGAATATGCCAGCAACCATAATAAGGCTGGCTTTGTGGCTATTGTTGGCGACAAGTGGCAAATAGGCATCGGTCAAGATGATTCCATAAAGGAGTATGTCAAAGCCCACAATGGTAGTATGTTCCGCCAATTTGCCCTCGTATCGGCAGGACAAATATGTGAGGAGCAGTTTGCCTTAAAGGGAAAAGTGACACGCTGTGCATTAGCACGTAAGGCAGGCTCTACAATGATTTGGTATGTTGAGACAATCCATAAAGAATCCCTCTACGACTTCGCACAAGCCCTTTCCGACTATGGCTTTACCGATGCAGTCTATCTGACAGGTGGAAACAATGGCAATACGTTCTATCGTACCCCATCCGATAGCATCTGTGGAGTGGCTGATTGGAAGGGATACGGAAATAACCTACTTATATTTAAGAAAACAAAATAGAAACAAGTTAATAGGAATATCAAATAAAAAAATAAAGACTTCATTTGTACGTAAGTATATTGAAGAGAGTATGACAATTTTAGTTCTTAAAACAATATATATATTTTAGTTTGAATAAGATGTTTATATCTTGTTTTTTTGTATATTTGCACTATATTTTAAAAGCATTTAATCAATGAATAAGGTTATGTGTAACTCTTCTGCGATAAGATGTATAAACTACTGTTGATCATCAACAAGTTACATAAATAGATACATACAAGTTCTGGTAAAGAATGTCATTTTGAGCCTTTTTGCTACAATGTTACGTTTATAAGTTCTTGATATTCAACGTTCATTATTGCTGAAGAGTTATTTTGTTTGTAATTAAAATATAAATAATATGGAAATTATCTCATTAAGAGGTCCCCAAAACAGTGGGAAAACAACAACACTAACGATTGTGCATGGTAAGCTATTGGAACAAAGCTCTCAAAAGTCTAACAATTATTTTAAAGAAATATCTAATGGTGATTTTCTTGATGTCATAGAATACAATGGAAGAAAAGTTGGTATTGTTACACAGGGAGATTATTCAAGAGGAGAATGCTCTGTAAAGAACCATCTTAGAGAATTAAAGAATTTGGGATGCGATGTAGCTATTTGTGCTTGCACAATCGGTTACGGCAAAGACAGTATTCAAGCTGCTATCAATGCATATCCTATGCACGATTACATTGAAAAGAAACGGGTTGACGATGCCACGCTATACGACACTGCCAATCATGAAGATGCGAATAAGATAATGGCACTACTTAACCTCCAAAAAGTTTTGTTTGTCTTATTGAATGAATACACAGATTGGGAAGGTGCTTTTCTCTCTACAGCCCTTCATGTTGGCGTAATACCAGGTAGTGAAATCAAGTACAGAGTGCATACAGTTGCTCCGACATTAGATGCAGTCTGTTCCATTGGTGGATTCAAAACATTGCCCAACTATTCTTTTGAGAATATGCCCAAAGACTATGCAGCCTTAGTGCTTATCGGTGGCAATCAATGGGATTCTCCTGAAGCAGAACTTGTTGAGCCATTGGTACAAGAAGCATTGAATAAGGGCAAACCCGTAGGAGCTATATGCAACGGAGCATCATTTCTGTGTGCTCATGGCTTCTTGAACAACGTAAAACATACGGGTAATGGTCTCGACCAACTTAAACAATGGGGTGGTGAAAGATACACGAACGAAACAGGATATGTGAACGCACAGGCTGTAAGTGATAAAAATATCGTTACAGCAAATATTACTGGTCACTTGGAGTTCACTCGTGAAATGCTCTCACTTCTGAAAGCCAATACCTCGGAAAAGATTGCAGCTTGGTATGACTTTTATAAGAATGGATTTGTAAAACAGGAGTAATTCTAACAAATAAAATTGATGGGGAAAGGCTGTGGTAAAATGCATATGCCATTTTGATAATCTTACTGTTTGAAATAATTCATTAAAAATGACCATTTCTCTACTCGATTTTGAGTAAAGAAATGGTCTTTTCTCTATTTTAGGAAAAACCTACTTCTAGTTGAAAGTTGTCAAGTTATTAATTTGCATTTTGACACACGCTCTTTCTATATAACTTGTTGTAATAAGTCTGAGAATGATATTCTAATCTCTTAAGCGATAAAGTCCAATCTCAGAGATAGCAGGTACGGCACGCACCTCACTGATGATAAGGCGAACCTCCTTAGCAGTCTCGACAGGGAACTTCAACAAACGCTTATGACCAACGGTAGTACCCTCTGTAACTTTCTTCCAGTTGCCCTTAGCATCCTTTACTTCAAGTGAGAACTTCTCTACACGCTGTCCCTTACGGATATCCTCTTGTACAGAAAGGACATTAAAGGTAGCAGGTTTATTCAGTTTGAATGAGAAGACAGCCTTACCATCCTTCATCTTTGGACGTACAGAAGTGTCATAATTATCGTCAATAACATTGCGACCCTTACCCTCTGAAAGCGCACAAGTAACCTTAGCCTTCGCCAAGAGATTATCAGTGAAGGTGTTTGCATACAACTGGCGGAAACCACGAAGACTTCTTATATCAGCCTCAGAGAGTTTACCTTCCTTATTAGGAGGGAGATTCAAGAGGAGTACACCATTCATTCCAACAGATGTGAAATAGATATCCATCAGTTCCTTAGGCGACTTCACCTTGCTATCCTGATCCTCATGATAGAACCATCCTGGACGGATAGATACGTCAATCTCAGCTGGATACCAAATAAGTGACTTTGCCTTTTCAATCTTCTTACGACTACCAAGGTCTTGCCCCATCATATCACCAACAGGTGCAGTCAGTACTTCCTTCTGTGAGTTCTTTGCAATAGCATCCTGATCAAGATTGTCCTTTGGCACAACACTCCATTCCATCTCACGACCACGGCCAGTCTCTGTACCAACCCAACGAACATCAGGTCCCATGACAGCTATCACTGCCTCTGGCTGCAACTTACGAATAAGCTCATACCAACGTACGAAGTCATACACCTGCTTCTTACCATTTGGTCCTTCACCACAAGCACCATCAAACCACACTTCACTTACCTTACCATATTGTGTAAGCAATTCCGTCAACTGTTTAACAAAGAAGTCGTTATAAGCTTCAGTTCCATAAAGGTCTGAATTACGATCCCAAGGAGAGAGATAGACACCAAAGTTCATACCATACTTCTTGCAGGCATCGCTCACCTCACGTACAACATCACCTTTACCCTTCTTCCATGGAGAGTTCTTAACACTATGTTCTGTATAAGCCGATGGCCACAAACAGAAACCATCATGGTGCTTACAAGTAAGGATAGCACACTTAAAGCCTGCTGCCTTCAACTCACGTATCCACTGATCAGCATCAAGGTCAGTAGGATTGAAGATAGCTGGTGACTCCTTACCATCACCCCACTCTCTACCAGTATAGGTGTTTATACCATAATGCAAGAAAGCAGTAAGTTCCTGACGCTGCCAATTAAACTGACGAGCAGAAGGAACGACATTTGCTGCCTTACGAACAATTTCCGCAGGAGAATCTGTCGGATTGATTATTACAACGTTCTGCTCCTGAGCATGAAGCGTTGGAAGAACTACCGGCGATAATAATAAGCTTGTACAAGCTATCGTTGCCTTAAAAAAATGGGAATAAGAATTCAGCCACATAATTATATAGGTAATGATTTATAAATGTAATTTTAATATTCTACGGCAAATTTAAATATTTTCGTCGAGAAAACCAAATACGTTCACAATAAAACACATTTATAAGCGTTATATATACAATAGTAAGAATTCAAAGAAGTGCGGTTTTCAAAGTTAGAGATTCACTGCATTGGTAAATTAAAGTTAAATAAAACCTTTTTGATAAGTAAAAACCTCTCTTTAACTGTTACTTTCTTTAGAAATCCTATATAAAGAAAATGAGTCTAAACCCTAAGAACCTAAAAGAGGAAAACAAGATGCTGCATAGTCCAGCAACATGGGTTCCTACGCTTTATTTTGCCATGGGTATGCCCTTCGTCGTACTCAATATGGTTTGTACATTAATGTATAAAGGAATGGGAGTATCTGATGGACAGATAGCCTTCTGGACCTCTCTAATCATGCTTCCTTGGACCCTAAAACCATTATGGAGCCCGTTCTTAGAAATTTATAAGACAAAGAAGTTCTTTGTTGTATTGACACAGCTGCTTACAGGTGTGCTTTTTGCCTTAGTAGCCTTTGCCCTTCATCTTCCTTTCTTCTTCCCCGTCACAATAGCGATACTTGCAGTTATCGCGATGAGTGGTGCTACGCATGATATTGCAGCAGACGGAACCTATATGTCTGTGCTCTCAAACGAAGAGCAAGCACGATGGATTGGTTGGCAAGGAGCATTCTATAATATTGCAAAGATTGCTGCGACTGGAGGATTAGTCTACCTTGCAGGTATGTTTATTGAACATTTCGGAGTAACAAAGGCATGGATGTTTATCATGTTTATTATCGCTACAATCATGTTAGTGATAGGCTGTTACCACATCATTATACTCCCAAATCCAAAGAAGACTACAACTGATTCTCCTAAAACATTAAAAGAATCGTTAGGTGAACTTGTCGAGGTATTTATCGACTTTTTCAAGAAGAAACACATAGTATATTATATCTTCTTCATCATCCTCTATCGCTTTGCTGAAGGATTTGTAATGAAGATTGTTCCTCTCTTCCTCAAGGCATCACGTGCCGACCAAGGTTTAGGATTGAGTGAACAAGAGATTGGACTTTGCTATGGTACCTTTGGTGCCGCTGCCTTTGTCATCGGTTCAATCCTTGCAGGCTATTATATTGCATGGAGAGGACTGCAAAAGAGTCTCTTCTCACTTGCATTGGTATTCAATATCCCATTCATAGCCTATACATTCTTAGCAATCTATCAGCCAGAGAGCCTTTGGTTGATTGGTGGTGCTATTGTAATGGAATACTTCGGCTATGGTTTCGGATTTGTTGGACTCTCCCTCTTTATGATGCAACAGATTGCACCTGGCAAACACCAGATGGCACACTACGCTTTCGCAAGTGGTATCATGAACTTGGGCGTAATGTTACCCGGTATGTTGAGTGGTGTTTTCAGCGATTTCTTGGGTTATCGCCAATTCTTTATCTTCGTATTGGTATGTACTATTCCAGCACTGTTGGTTACATGGTTTGTCCCATTCACCTATACAGATGATACGAAGACAGAAAAACTTGAAGCATAAGAAAAGAATTTTATAACATAACAAACCAAAACATAATAATTAAAACCAAAGATTATGAGATTAATCATAGAACCTAACTACGAAAAGTTATCTAAATGGGCAGCAAACTACGTGATTGAGCGTATTAATGCTACTAAGAATCAAGACAAGCCTTTTGTACTCGGTTTGCCAACTGGTTCTTCACCAGAGGGCATGTATGCTGAGTTGGTAAAGGCATATAAAGAAGGTAAGGTAAGCTTTAAGAATGTTGTTACATTCAACATGGATGAGTATGTTAGTTTGCCAGAGAGTCACCCACAGAGCTATCACAGCTTTATGGCTGAGAATCTCTTTAACCACATCGACTGTCCTAAGGAGAACATTCATATCTTGAATGGTAATGCAGAGAACCTCGAAGCAGAGTGTCAGCATTATGAGGAGATGATTCGTGAGGCAGGTGGTATCGATCTCTTCCTCGGTGGTATCGGTCCTGATGGTCACATTGCCTTCAACGAACCAGGCTCATCTCTCCGTTCACGCACTCGTATCAAGACATTGACCTCAGATACACGTATTGCAAACTCACGTTTCTTTGACAATGACCCTAACAAGGTTCCAGTACATGCACTGACAGTAGGTGTTGGTACAGTAATGGATGCTAAGGAAGTGTTGATTCTTGTAAATGGTCACAACAAGGCAGAAGCTTTGCGTGCAGCTGTAGAAGGTCCACTCACACAGAAATGGACAATCAGTGCTTTACAGATGCACGAGCACGGTATCATTGTTTGTGATGAAAGTGCAACAGACAAGCTAACAGTAGAAACATACAAATACTTTAAAGACATAGAAAAGGAGAACTTGTAATGAAACTGAATTTAAGTTCACAGATTGTACTCAATCAAATACCTGAGGAGTTTTATCGTCCTGCAACAGCTATCGAACGCTCTGAGATAACACGTTTTGAGAAGGTTCCTACTGATATCTTCCCAACGATTGAAGAAGGAGCTATCGACATTGCCAACCACCTTGAGACAGACATCAAGAAGAGAGAACAGGAAGGAAGAAAATATGTTATGGGCGTTGGCTCTGGTTCTTCCCTCACTCCTATCTTCCACGAGCTTATCAAGCGTCATCAAGCAGGTAAGTTGAGTTTCAAGAATGTTGTTGTCTTCAATGCATACGAATACTTCCCACTGAGTGAAGAAAACGTCAATCGTGGTATCAACCAGCTCAAAGAGCGTTTCCTGAATCATATTGATATTGAAGCAGAAAACATCTTTACGCCAGATGGTACTATTGCTCAGAATGATGTACAGGAGCATTGCCGTCAGTATGAGCAGCATATTAAGGAATTAGGTGGTCTTGATGTTATCCTTTTGGGTATTGGTCGTATGGGTAATATCGCTACCAACGAGCCTGGTTCAAGCCTTACATCTGCTTCTCGCCTTATCTTGATTGATGAAACTTCACGTGAGGAGATGAAGATGAGCTTCGGCTCTCAGGAGTCAGTTCCTCCATGTTCTATCACTATGGGTGTTAGCACTATCCTCTCTGCACGTAAGATCTTCCTTACAGCATGGGGTGAAGAGAAAGCTGAAATTATCAAGAAGACTGTTGAGGGTAAAGTAAGTGATGCTGTTCCTGCATCTTTCTTGCAGACACATAACGATGCACATGTTGTTATTGACCTCTCTGCAGCCGCTAAGTTGACACGTATTCAGCATCCTTGGCTTGTTGCTTCATGCAAATGGACAGATAAGTTAGTACGCTCTGCACTTGTTTGGCTTTGCCAGATTACAGGTAAGCCACTTCTCAAGTTGACCAACAAGGACTATAATGAGAATGGCCTTAGCGAACTCCTTGCACTCTATGGTTCTGCATACAATGCAAATATCAAGATCTTCAATGATCTCCAGCATACAATTACAGGTTGGCCAGGTGGTAAGCCAGATGCTGACGACACCTATCGTCCAGAACGTGCTAATCCATTCCCAAAGAGAGTGATTGTATTCTCTCCACACCCTGACGATGATGTTATCTCAATGGGTGGTACACTTCGTCGTTTGGTACAGCAGGGGCATGACGTTCATGTAGCATACGAGACATCTGGTAACATCGCTGTAGGTGATGAGGAAGTTGTACGTTTCATGCACTTCATCAACGGCTTTAATCAACTCTTTGCTAATGAGCAAGATGAGGTTATTAAATCTAAGTACAAAGAGATTAAGGAATTCTTGAAGAATAAGAAAGAAGGTGACATCGACTCACAGGATATCCGTACCATCAAGGGACTTATCCGCCGTGGCGAGGCACGTACTGCTTCAACCTTCAACCAGATTCCTCTCGACCATGTTCACTTCCTCGACCTTCCATTCTATGAGTCCGGTAAGATTGAGAAACTTCCAATGGGCGAAGCTGATGTGAACATTGTAAGAGAACTCATTACAAAGGTAAAACCTCATCAGATTTATGTAGCAGGCGACTTGGCTGACCCACACGGTACTCACCGTAAGTGTACAGATGCCGTTCTGGCTGCTATCGACCTTGAGAAGGAAGCTAAGGCAGAGTGGTTGAAGGATTGTCGTGTATGGATGTATCGTGGTGCTTGGGCAGAATGGGAAATTGAGAACATCGAAATGTGTGTTCCTATCAGCCCTGAGGAGCTGCGTGCAAAGCGTAACTCTATCCTCAAACACCAGAGTCAGATGGAAAGTGCGCCATTCCTTGGCAACGACGAACGTCTTTTCTGGCAGCGTTCAGAAGACCGCAATCGTGGCACAGCTAAGCTTTATGATGACTTAGGTTTGGCTTGCTACGAGGCAATGGAAGCATTTGTTGAATACAAGTTTTAATACTTATAAGACAAACAAGAATTAATGTATAAGAAGATCTTATTAACTGTTTCCCTCTGCGCCTCACTCTTACAGATAGGTGCAGTAGGAACAGAGAAGAGCAATAATATCAAGAACGATGATGGTTGTACCACCATCGTTTTTGATAGAGCAAACAGCCCTGTTCCTTATCGTATCCCAGCTATTACCGAGACACGTAAGGGAACACTGTTAGCAGCTTGCGACTTCCGCCTTAGTCATACCGACGTGGGATGGAACAACAGAAATGGTTTGTGGCAGATTAACATTGTTATGCGAACGAGTAAGGACTTTGGTAAGACTTGGTCTGACACTGTTTGCGTAGCACGCGGTAACGAACATGCGGCTGACCCAATTCGTACTGCTTTCGGTGACCCAAGTATCATTGCTGATCGCACGTCAGACAATGTATTACTTCATTGTGTAGCAGGTAAGAGTGCTTATCAAACTGCAACCCGTCAGAACCCACAGCATGCTTACTTCTTCCACAGTACTGATGGTGGTAAGACATGGGATAATGGAACAGACCTTACCGAGATGATTCATGGTCTCTACGATGGAAAGCTACCTAATGGTGGCAACCCAGATGGTATCTTCCTCACATCAGGTAAGATTATGCAGAGCCGTTACATCCGTAATGGCAAGTTCTATCGCCTTTACATCGCACATCCTATCCGTCAGAAAGGTGTTGACCGTTGTGGTACTTTCGTTATCTATTCTGATGACTTCGGTCGCACATGGCACGTCTTAGGTACTCCTTCAAAGGCTCCTTCTATTGCTCAGGATGAGTCAAAGGTTGAGGAGATGCCAGATGGTAGCGTATTGCTTAGCTGCCGTGACGTTTACGGAGGCAGACGCTTCAACATCTATACTTACAAAGATGCTGCGAAAGCTACAGGTAGTTGGGGCGAAGAAGTTATGCCACAGAATATGACTGGCAAGCAGGTAAATGCCTGCAATGGTGGTATTCTGATTGTTCCTGCAAAGCGAGTTGCTGACGGCAAGAAGCTTTTTGTAGCCCTTCAGTCAGTTCCACTCAGCGCACGTCGTGACAGTGTAGGTTTCTTCTATAAGGAGTTGGCAGCTTACACTGACTATTCTACAGCAAAAGCATTGGGTAGCAACTGGAAGAAAGGTCTGCGCGTAACCGACGAGTCTTCTTGCTATTCAACAATGGTTCTTATGAAGAATCAGCGCATCGGCTTCCTCTATGAGGTACGCGGACAGAATGACGGCTATGACATTGAGTTCAAGAGTTTGTCATTGAAGACGATTACTAATGGAGAATATGACATTCTTCCTTACGTTGATCGTTCTAAGTACGTGGTTGATGCAGCTAAGGCACATCAGGCCAAAGCACCACTTGCTGTAAAAAAAAAGCAAGTGAAAAGAAAGAAATAACAGCCTGGAGAGGCGAACGTATTGGACTTGAGTTCTTATTACCAGAATCGGTAAAAGGCAACTTAAAACTAACTATGAGCTGTAGCAATCGACTCCTGTCGACTGCTACAGCTCATTTTCTTTCTGCCGTTATCACTGATGACTTCCAAAACTGTGGTGATCACCCCGACTCCTTGCAGACATGGCTCATGCCCGACATCATTGGCGATGACAGTATAAAGGCTGATGATTCTATGTATGGCAAGTCTGCATGGTGCACAGTTGAGATTCCTCAAAACATTAAGGCAGGTAGGTACAAATTAAACTTACTGCTACAACAAGATGATAAGACAGTAAGTACCATCCCATTCATAATCAAAGTGCTCAATCGCAAGCTTACCCTCTCTGACAACTTCCATCTCAACTTCTGGCAACAACCCTATGCTGCGAGCAGATACTACGGTGTAGCCCCTTGGAGCCAAGCACATCTTGATATCCTACGTCCTTATATGCAACTTCTTGCACGTGCAGGACAACGTAACGCTTCAGCTATTCTCTTCTACGAACCTTGGGGCGTACAGAGCAATGACAAGTTCGATGCGATGATTGAAACGACACGAAAGGCAGACGGAACATGGTCGTATGACTATACTGCCTTCGACCGTTGGATTTCGTTCCTCGACTCTTGTGGAATCAATGGAGATATCAATTGTTTCTCAATGGTGCCTTGGGACATGACTTTCACCTATTATGATGAAGCCTCGAAAAGCTATAAGGAACTTAAAACGACAACTAACAGCAAAGAGTACAGCGACTTATGGATTCCATTCTTACATTCCTTTGCTGCCCACCAGAAGGAGAAAGGTTGGTTTGACAGAACCGTCATAGCAATGGACGAACGCGCCCTCGATGCTATGCAAGACGCCTACCGAATTGCGCAGGAGGCAGCACCGGGTATCAAGATGTCATTAGCAGGAAACTACCACAAAGAACTTGTCGATAAGATCTATGATTATTGTATTGCTTGGAAGCAACAGTTCACACAAGAAGACCTTGCTTTGAGAGATTCAAAAGGTTGGATTAGCACCTCCTATACCGCCTGTCCCGATGCCATGCCAAATGCTGGCAGCAACAACGAGCCGATAGAAGCAACCTATCTCCCACTCTATTGCCTTGCTAATGGCTTCAATGGTTTCCTCCGCTGGGCATGGATGAATTGGACTGATAACCCTATGTATGACAGTCGCTTTAAGTTGTTCACACCTGGCGACACCTACATCGTATATCCAGGAATGCACTCAAGCCGCCGTTTTGAACATATAATAAGAGGTGTACAAAACGTTGCAAAGATTGAGACATTACGCAAGGAGTACAAGCAAAAAAGGAATCAGAAAGCCTTGCAGCTGTTAGAAGATGCCCTTTCTCAGTTCAAAAATCCAACACCAAACGAGGCTGAATTGAAATCAAGCATAAATAAGATTGAGTTACTGCTCAACAAATAAACATTATAGGGAAAGGCCTTTCAAAACACGAAGTGATTAAACCAAAACAAATTAAGGAGGAATTACACAATACTACTATTATATTACGATGAAATTCTTTTCCTGTCATTTATAACAACTCAAGTAAGCCGATTATAAATTTACAAATTTACAGCATACATGAGATGATAAAAATGACAGGAAACGCATTTTTAATGGAATTACCCTATCATCGTCATATTGAGAAACTGAATTAGAATTATTCACAAATGGTTATATCCTACACAATAAAAGAAAAAATATTCCTTTCAATCTAATAAATAACATCAAATGGACAAAAAGAGAGAGCATCTTACAACAAAAAAAACTATTTAAATTGCTCATATGTAGGAACTTTTATATCTTTGTAGCAAATAAACAACTTATAAAAATCAAATGGAAGACAAATTAGTTTCTAAACACATATTGGATGCAAGCCAATATGAAGGAAAAGGAAAATGGAAGGGAGTTATACAAGGTTGGGTTGTATTCCTAATTATTTATGGCATTACACGCATACCAAACGTACAGCAAGCTATGTTAGACTTTGCTAATTCGATGAAAGGCGTAGCTTGGCTCTCATCTGGAGTAAACTTTATTATTCATGGTCTATGGATAATTGCAATTCTTTTAGTAATAGGAACGCTGATAAAATGGAAAGAGAAACAGCCCTTCATGGAGTTACAAATCTATGAGGATGGAATCGGCTTTGTAACAATGTTTGGTAAATTGGAACGTGTAGAGCACAATAAAGTTTATTTCCACTACGGAAAATATCAAAAAAGCATTTTCATAGATTGTGCCGTATTGGGTATATCAGCCCATAACATTCCATGGGAGTACTTCTCACAGGCTGACGTTCTACACAAGAATCTTGAACGCTATGCGAACTGGGATATGCATAAGTATCAAAAGAATTAACCTACATTTCAACATTCACAAATGGAAATAAACACATATTACATAATGGCTGTACTTGTTATCTTGTGCGGAATTATAGCAATAGTCATAGGGGTATGGTACAATATCAACTACGGAAAGTTTACACCAAAGATTGAGATCTTTTCAGATGGAACTGGACGTATGCTCTTTCTTGGTGTCTCTGAACGCTGCAAGAAGCAGATGGTTCGTTTCAACGCAGAGTATCAAGTTGGACAAATCATCAATTATCAAGGACAGAAATATGTCATAGAAGAAATCAAGCCTATTACTACAATAGACGTCAAATATCTTGGTCCACGCCATGGTCTTGCTGCGTACTTGAAAAGAGCATAACCCTTAACAAGTGAAAATCGAGTAGAATGAAAACTAAACCTTTCCTTTCTACTCGATTATTATTTTTAATCTACACGTTTATAGTTCTTTTATTGGGTCTTCAGGATTTTGGAGTGATAAGGTTTGTCACTTAAGGTTAGGTTTCTTACGAAATGTCACACAGAGAAAAGGAGAAGACGGAGGATTATTTAACCCCAATCGATCATTAGACCACAATATGTATAATTCTTATTACTATGGTATTGTTTCCTAACATCTTTTATTTTCTTATCGG